>NZ_JBBMMD010000021.1:0-73157 GCF_037844525.1 Tepidibacter sp. Z1-5
ATGCTGAGCTAGATAAGTATAATGAAGATATTCATAAGGGTATAGGTTATTGTATAGGAATAGACGAAAAAAGCGGACAAATAATGGGAATATCAATAATAGATGCAAATAGAACTTGTACAAAGGAACAAGAAATAAAAACAGAAGATGCAAAGAAAATTGTATTAGATTATATAAAGAAAAACAAACTAGTAGACAATGCAGAAAAATTAGAGTTCTTAGGAGATGTAAGAATGGATCCATCATTATGCACTATTGCATATAAATATGGGGAAAATAAGGTTGTAACTGTTTCAGTAGAATCAGCTTCAAAAAAAGTATCAGGTTTTAGTTATACAGATGAAGAAAGTACAAAGAAAGCAATAGAAAATACTAAAGATTATAAAGAAAAAGGACTACTTGGATAAAAAATGTATTTAAATAAAAGTAAGGTTAGGTATTAGTAAAATACTTGACCTTACTTTTTTTATCTACTGCTAATAATAAATCTCCTATTATGTCTCCGGTTTTAATCAAATAGTATTTATCTTTTATGTTTTTATCATTTATATATCTAGAAGCATCCCAAAATTCACCTTTATGCTCTGGATATATATTCCTAGAATTTCTTAAGCTTCTTATATAATCATCTCTTCATCTGGATAATAATCCTGAGAAGTAAATGATAATGTTATTGTTTTTGTATTTTCATAGATAGTTTTTGATTACCACATTAAATAATTTCTCAACTTATAGATAACATGGGTAGATTAAGTTAATCAGTAAGTATTTTTAATGTCTTACTATATTTTCATTTTCAACTAACTCAATAATAGGAACTACCATTCTTTTATCGTTATCTATACTTTTCACATAAGCCGTTTTTGTTCTACTATCAAGATTTTCAATCCATATAGGTTCATCTTTATACAGAACCTCAATATTATCATTAGATTGTAATATTTCAGTAACTCTTCTTAGAATCATAGATACACCTCCTCACATTATTATTTCTAAATTAAACAATAATATGTAAAAGTATTTATTTATCACAAAAATATGCCTATAAAAATACAAGCAGTTGCTTTTTAGGTATTTTTATAGACATATTTTTTATAATGAGTAGGAAATTGATATTCCTATTTAAATTGTAGATAAATATAATTTCCGTTACGAATTTCAAAAAAGTCTACATTTGAAATCTTTTGAAAGAAAGACTTTTTTATAATATAGATTTAGATTCTATAGGAGAGGAAAGTATAATATGGGTTTGAGTACTGCCCATTTGCTTAATAGTATCTATTAAATCTTCAAGATCATCCATATTAGGTACCATAACCTTGATAATAACACAGCCTTGACCTGTTATATGGTGACATTCTACTATGCTATCATTATTATTTGCAAAATCAACAAAATGAGAGTATCTATCCGCTGGAAGAGATATATTTATAAAAGCACTCACATTTTTGTTTAACTTTTTAGGATTTATTATAGCTTTATATCCTGAGATTATTCCATTTTCCTCTAAACGTTTAACTCTTTCGGAAACAGCAGGAGAAGTTAAACCTACTGAATTACCTAAATCTTTCATTGAAACTCTTCCGTTACTTTGAAGAATTTTTATAATTTTACGATCAGTACGATCCATCGATTACCTCCATTATATAATATAAAGATTAAAATTTACGTATATAAAGTAAAACTTAATTGAGATGGAGTTTTTACTCCATCTCAATTTTTAGCTGAATTAATAACTTTCCGATAAATTAATTATAACATTTTTCTAGTGAATATGAAATTATAAAAAGTATGCCTAGAAAATATATTTATATTAACGTTATTTTCATAGACATATTTGGGAATAATTCAACTTAGTAAGTTATTATAATTTTGTCCTGTATATCTGTATTTAATACATCTTTATAAGTTTCAGGTATACATATCGTGGTTGGATCACCATCGCTTATATACTTTATTTCTTTGTTTTCATCGAATTTGTTTAGCCAATCATATAGACCAACATTGTCTACGTTGGTTTCACTAGCTCTAACTCTGTGAATTTTACTAAAATCAAAGTCCTTATGGTAAGGAGATTTATAAGGATCCCATCCAACTAGCAGTACAGCGTTATTATCATATGATATAGAATTATAATCTCCTTTAATTGCATATATATAATCTTCTCCCTGTGGCTTTCCTCCAAATGGCAAAGCTAAAGTATTTATAGGATAATCTTTAATATATTTATTTATAACCTCTATTTCTTGAACTATAGTATTTTGTATAGTATCTTTATCCGACTTTGATAAATCAGTGTGATATGAAGTATGATTTCCTATATCATAGCCATTTTCTAATAAAAATTTCAACTTATAATCTACATATTCAGGCTGATTAAATATATTTGAGTTTAAAAAGAATGTAGCAGTAGTATCAAAATCAGGATGAGATTTTTTAAAATCTTCCAAAATTCCAACAGCACAATTAGGATCAATTTTTATATTACCATCTTTTTCAAATACTCTAAAATTATTTTCATTTCCATCATCAAATGTTATAACAACAGGAGTAAAACCAACTTTTGTATTTATATTTCCACTTACATAATCATTAAGTCTTATGGCACGATATCCTTTTTTGTATAAAGTATTTAGATCTTTTCTAAAATTATCAGGAGTTCTAACCCATGTAGATTCATCTTGTCCTATATTGTGATACATCAAGACCATTATTTTTCCTAGTTCATTTGGCTTAACTTCATTATAATTTATTTTATTAGTAGTATTTTCATCTTTAGACTCATTCAAACTCGTAGATTCTGTGTTTTCATTAGAAGTATTAGATTCACTCTTTGAAACATCCGATTTAGAACAGCCAGACAGTAACAAAGTCAACAAAATGAAAAGAATTATAGCTTTATTTTTCATAAGTCCTCCTTATTGTTCGAAGCTGTATCTGTTACCAGCATTCCAAAGTATATATTCATCTATTCCGTTATCATTTAAAGCTTTTATTTGATCTCTTACTTGAGGTTCATCATATCTAATATAACCTTTTACCCAAGATGCTGTGAAATCTTGTATCCAAGGTCTAATAGTAGCTGGATTATCTACATGTTTGTTTCTATTCACAGAATCCTTAGCTGATTGAAATACTGTTTCGTAAGGATGAGCGTCATGAACATCAATTCCATATACTGAATTTCCATAATGGCTAGGATACATCATAGGGCATGCATAATCTACAACGTTACTAACTGCTTCCCAGTATTGACCAAGACCCATATCATTTGGAACAGAACCGACAAGACCAAATATATCAGCACTAACATATACATTTTCAGGTGAAATATTTTCTTTAGCATATTTCAAAAAGCTTTGAACAGTTTGAGCCTTGCTAGTATCTCCATCATTATTTCTATAATCTAGTTTTTCATCTAATTTGCCACCATTAGATGCTGGAAATCTTACATAATCAAATTGAATTTCATTAAATCCAATTTGAGCTACTTCTTTTGCAATACTAACATCGTATTCCCAAAGATTTCTATCGTGAGGCGATGCCCATCTTAGACCGTCTTTACTTACGAATGTTGAAGCAGTTTCTTTATTTATAATTGCTCTTTCAGGGTAGTACTCTGTGTAAATAGGATCTTTAAATGTAACTATTCTAGCTATTAAATATATATTATTTTCATTTAATTTTTTTATCAATTTAGACATATCTTCTTTAGATACAGCCTTTTCATTTGCTTTTGGAGCAAATTTTTCAGAGGCATTTGTTTTAAATAACATATTTCCATAATCATCTTTAACATCGACTACAAAAGCATTTATTTCGCTTTCATTACAAAGCTTAATCAATCTATCCAAATTATCTCCAAGAATAGAATTTATTGTAACGTAAATCCCTTTTACCTTTTGTCTTTTATTATTTTCATACTCATAAGTTTTAGGATAATTAGATAAATCAACACCTTTTAAATTTTCACTTAAAAGATCTTGTTTATTTTGAGTTAAAAATTCAGATGATACCCATCCTGTTTTGTCCTCATTATTATCATTTACAAATTTAATATTATACCATTTAGTTTGTTGTTCATTTTCATCAACATAAGAATTATTATCTATATTTTCGACTTTGTCGAATCTAGATAACTTATAAACTATAGGTGATTGGGTAGAATGAGACTCTCTTACATTTAGTTGAGATGGTTTAACGTAAAAAATATTTTGTTGTTTACCTTCTTCTTTTTGTTCGTTTTGAGTTTGTATTTTTTCTTTACCTACATTATTTTCTATAGGAGATTGGCTACATCCTGACAAAAAACTAAAGCACAGGGTTAGTACTGCTGTAACTAGATGTTTTTTCTTCATATTGATTATCCTTTCTTATGTCTTAGAATATTTTATAATATTATTTTAATACAAATATGGAGTGTTTAATAGAGTATATTATGGAAATGCTTTTAAAGAATTATTTTTGGATAATATAAAATGGAATTTAATTAAGAGAGAGTTTTTATTTGGTGTGAATTTCTAGTTGAGAAGTTCCATTTGGGGAAACTAATCCAGAAACTGTAGAGTTCATTACCACATCTTTAAGAAGATGCAGTATTAGAACTCTTAGCTTTAGGATAAATATAAATATACAATTAAAGACGAATATTCTGAAAAATGAAAGAAAAAATGAATCTTTTTAATTGGAAATGAAAGACAAAATAGGAATACGTTTTCAAGAAACGGCACAAAAAGACATAAATTTAACAAACTAAAACATAAAATGGTATATTGTATAAAAAATTACACGAACAATTCATGTTTTTTTATTAAGTAGTGATTTAGATTTATCTTAATATATTTCATGGTTTTAAATACAAATTTGTAAATATCTACATGTATTTCGTTATCTATAATATTAGAGAGTATGCCTTTGTATATAAGCATAAAAAGTTCATTTATTTCTAATATATCTTCTCTTTTTATATAACCTTCTTTTGCACAATCATCTAACAAAACATAAGCTCTATCATAGATATTATTTTTTAAAAGCATAGAGTATATACTGTGATATGAATTGCTTATTTCTTGAGGATAGATTTCATAATATTCCCTTATATAATCGTTTAAAGAATTAGTTAGTTTAGCGAAAAATATAGAATGAAATATTTTAGGATTACTAAAAGAATAATAGCAAAAACATTCCCATATACGAAGGGTTCTATCTATTGAACTAGTGCAGTTTTCAATGTATCTAGGTAGATTATCTGTATAAGGTTTAGTAAACCTCATGCAAGATAAAAATATAAGATGATCTAGGTTTTCGAAGTAGTTATAAAGTGTAGCACTATTGTATCCAGTCAAAGAAGCTACTTTTCTAATTGTTACATAATCAATACCTTCTTCTTCTATTATTTTAGCTGTAGCGTCTATAAAGCAAACCATCATTGCATGTTTTTTGCTGTTCTTGATTTTCATACAAAAAAACCTCCTATATGTATAATTATATAATAGTATTTTATCATGTTATAAGATATATAATACAATCAAAAATAAAAATAAATAATAAAAAAATATTAAAAATTAAATTTAAAAAGACATAATGTATTAAAAAAAACAATACTTCGTTAAAAAAATATAAAAAAAATTTATGAATTATGTTGCAATATAATCATGATTATGTTAAGATTAAATCAAGTTAATTAATTAACAACAAATGAGTTAAACGAGTTAAATAAAACTCGTGAAAAATGGATATTGTAAAAAGTAAAGTAAAAACGCAAAGGGATTTTTTTAAGTTCAATTTTTTGAAAATTAACAAGCTTCACCTAAGTTTCAATTATTCGAATATTCTAACGAAAAAAACTGTAATAAGTTAAAATGAAAGGAGTGTCAAATAGTGAAATTAGAAATAGGTAATTTTCATGTTAAGGATATAGTATTTGGAGATAAGACATTCTACAAGGATGGTATCCTAACAATTAATAAAGAAGAAGCTTTAGAATTTGTAAAAGAAGATGAGCATATAACTGATGCAGATTTAAAAATTGTTAAGCCTGGAGAAAACGTTCGCCTGGTGCCTGTTAAGGAAGCGATAGAGCCAAGAGTTAAATTAAATGGAGACCCTTTATTCCCAGGGGTTACAGGAGATCTTGTAAAAGCTGGAAACGGGAAAACGCATGCATTAAAAGGATGTAGTGTGCTAGTTGTTGGAAAACACTGGGGAGGGTTCCAAGATGGATTAATAGATATGAGCGGAGAGGGAGCAAAATATACTTATTTCTCTCAACTTAAAAATATAGTATTAGTTGCTGATACTGATGAAGATTTTGAAAAAAGAGAGCAACAAAAGAAAAACAAAGCTTTAAGATGGGCAGGTATGAGACTTGCTGAATATATAGGAAATGCAGTTAAAGAATTAGAGCCAGAAGAAGTAGAAACATATGAATTAGAGCCAGTAACTAAGAGATCAAAAGAAGTAAATGATTTACCAAGTGTGGTATTCGTAATTCAGTGTCAATCACAAATGGAAGAAATGGGATACAATGATTTGGTATACGGATGGGATATGAACCGTTATCTACCAACATTTATGAATCCTAATGAAATATTAGATGGAGCTATAATATCAGGAAGTTTTATGCCTTGTTCTTCTAAATGGTCTACATATGACTTCCAAAACTTCTCTGCTATAAAGAGATTATATCAAGAGCATGGAAAGACAGTAAACTTCTTAGGAGTTATAACTTCAAACTTAAATGTTGCACTTGAGCAAAAAGAGCGTTCTGCTATATTTGTATCTCAAATGGCAAAATCTTTAGGGGCAGATGCTGCTATAGTTGCTGAAGAAGGATATGGAAATCCAGATGCTGACTTCATAGCTTGTGTGGTAGCGCTTGAGAATGAAGGAATCAAAGTTGTAGGACTTACAAATGAGTGTACTGGTAGAGATGGAAACTCTCAACCATTAGTTACATTAGATGAAAAAGCTAATGCTATCGTATCTTGCGGTAACGTATCAGAATTAATAAAACTTCCACCTATGGAAACTGTAATTGGAGAGCTAGAATCTTTAGCAAGAGATGGATTATCTGGTGGATGGTCAGATGATGAAGTATTAGGATCTTCTGTTAAGGAAGATGGATCTATAATAATGGAAAATAACTCAATGTTCTGTGGTGATCAAGTTACAGGATGGTCTCCAAAGACAATGAAAGAATATTAAGGAGGTCGCTAAGATGAAAAAAGCAATACTTTACGTAAACCAATTTTTCGGACAAGTTGGTGGAGAAGATAAGGCTGATTTTGTTCCTGAAATTAGAGAGGGCTTAGTAGGACCTGCTATGGAACTTAATAAGCAGTTAGATGCTGAGGTTACTCATACAATTATATGTGGAGATAACTTCATGGGATCTAATGAAGAAGAAGCAGTAAAAATGATTTTAGGATTCTTAGAAGACAAAGAATTTGATATATTTGTTGCAGGGCCTGCATTCCAAGCTGGTAGATATGGAAATGCTTGTGGAGTCATATCTAAAATAGTAAAAGAGAAATTTAATGTTCCAGTTATATCATCTATGCATATAGAAAATCCTGGAGTTGAAATGTTCAAAAAAGATGTAGTAATTTTCCCAGGTGGAAAAAGTGCTGCAGCTATGAGAAAAGATATAAAGAAAATAGCAACATATGGAAATAAGATATTAAATGGAGAAAAATTAGGAACAGCTGAAGAAGAAGGATACTTCGTAAGAGGAATCAGACATCAAACTTGGTTAGAAGATGCAAAGCCAGCTTCTGAGCGTGTTGTTGAAATGCTTCTTAAAAAGATAAATGGAGAAGAGTTCGTAACTGAGCTTCCTATTCCTAAATTAGATAGAGTAGAAATAGCAGCTCCTTTAAAGGATTTATCAAAAGCTACTATAGCTTTTGCAACTACTGGTGGGATAGTACCAGTTGATAATCCAGATAGAATACAGTCTGCATCTGCAACAAGATGGGGTAGATACAGTATAGAAGGAATGGATAAATTAGAAAGTGGAGTATTCAAAACAATACATGCAGGATTTGATCCAGCAGCGGCAGATGCTGATCCTAATGTTATAGTTCCTATAGATTCTTTAAGAGAGTACGAAAAGCAAGGAGTAATAGGAAAACTTCATGAATACTTCTATACAACAGTTGGAACAGGAACTACTCAAGCAGAAGCTGCTAGAATGGGTAAAGAAATGGTTGAATACTTTAAAAAAGAAGGCGTAGACGCAGTTATCTTATCTTCTACGTGAGGTACTTGTACTCGTTGCGGTGCAACGATAGTAAAAGAAATTGAAAGAGCTGGATTCCCTATAGTTCAAATGGCTAACTTAATACCAGTTGCTAAGACTGTAGGATCTAACAAGATGGTTCCAACTATATCAATACCATATCCATTAGGAGATCCATCTACAACTAAAGAAGAGCAATGGAAATTAAGACATCACAGAGTTGGAGTAGCACTTGAGGCTTTAACTGATGATGCTAAAGATCAAACTGTTTACAAGGTTAAAATATAAACTTTAGGGTAAAAATATAGCGAGCTAGTAATTTGATTTAAATTGCTAGTTTGCTAGAACCATATAGATAAAAGGAGTGATTTGGATGTTAGCTTTAGATAAAAAAACATTTGAAGAAGAAGTTCTAAATAGCACAGGATGTATGTTAGTAGACTTTTGGAGTGAAAGCTGCGAGCCATGTAAAGCTCTTATGCCAACTGTTGTTGAATTATCAGAAAAATATGCAGATCAATTAAAATTTGCAAAGCTTGATACTTCAAAGGCTAGAAGAGTTGCTATAAAGCAAAAGGTTTTAGGACTTCCAACTATAGCTATCTATAAGGATGGAGAGAAAGTTGAAGAGTTGACTAAGGATGATGCAACAGCTGAAAATATAGAAGAAATGATTAAAAAGTACTTATAACTAATAGGGAATTATATTTCTTTAAGAATTATAAATATGTATAATTTTCGTTATGAGTTTCAAAAAAGTCTACAAGTGAAATTTTATAAATAAAGACTTTTTTATAATTTAGGTTACAATTTGAAATTAATTATAAAATGAAATTAAAAAAATACAAAAAAGAGAGGATGTATAGTCATGGGATTTTATGATGGAAAAAAAGTCATCGTAATTGGTGACAGAGATGGAATACCTGGCCCTGCTATGGAAGAGTGTCTAAAAGGTACTGGAGCAGAGGTTGTATTCTCATCTACTGAGTGTTTTGTCTGAACTGCTGCAGGAGCGATGGATCTAGAGAACCAACAACGTGTTAAGGATTTAACTGAGAAGCATGGAGCTGAAAACATTGTTGTTCTTTTAGGTGCCGCTGAAGCTGAAGCTGCTGGTCTAGCAGCCGAAACAGTAACTGCAGGAGATCCAACTTTTGCAGGACCACTTGCAGGAGTAGAACTTGGACTTAGAGCATATCACGCTGTAGAGGACAAGTTCAAAGGTGAGGTTGATGCATCTGTATATGAGGATCAAATCGGTATGATGGAAATGGTTCTTGAAGTAGATGAAATAGTAGAAGAAATGAAAAACATAAGAGACGAATTCTGTAAATTTAATGATTAATTAAGCATTATGGATTTAATAGCTTAAATTAAATAAAGGAGTGGTATAGTATATCACTCCTTTTTATACAAAAAACTTGTTAAATATATGTCATTTGACATGGAATAAGGATATAAAGATTTAAAAATACAAAATATTAATAAGGTAGTTTCATAATAACGCGGAGGTGAATGTAATGTCTTATGCTGTAGTGAAGGGAAGTGGGTACATACTTGTACATACCCCAGATATGATAATTCACAATGGATCAACTCAAGTAACTGAAAGAATAGTAAATCCAGAATCGGAATATTTAAAAGAGTTACCAAAACATTTAAGAAGTTTTGAAGAAGTTGTAAAATATTTACCTAACCAAACGTATATAGGAAACATGACTCCAGAAGAACTAGGAAAAGTTGAAAGTCCTTGGTTTGACAAGGAAAGCGATAAAACTGATAGATTTGGTAAATTTGGAGAAATAATGCCTCAAGAAGAATTTATAGGACTTTTACAATGTGTAGATGTATTTGATTTAGTAATGCTTGAAAATAATTTTGCTAAAAGTGTAAAAGAAAAATTAGAAACTCATCCTTTAATTAAAGATGAGTTAGTAAACAAAATAAAAGAAGGCGATGAATTAGCTACTATAGAGAAATTTATAAATGAAAATCACGCTGAAGCTTTATATAACGATGGAAAAATAGTTGGTTGTGTAAAAGCAGCCCATAATATAGATCCTAACTTAAATGCACATATAATATTTGAAAACTTAGTAGTTAAAGCATCGGGAGTAGTTGCTATGCTTAACCTATTAGATAAAAATAATATAGATCCACAGGAAATTGACTATGTTGTTGAGTGTTCAGAAGAAGCTTGTGGAGATATTAACCAAAGAGGTGGAGGAAATTTCGCAAAAGCTATAGCTGAGGTTGCAGGATGTGTTAATGCAACTGGTTCTGATACCAGAGGATTCTGTGCTGCCCCTACTCATGCATTAATAGAAGCTGCAGCTCTTGTTAAAGCTGGAGTATATGATAATGTGGTTATAGTTGCAGGTGGAGCTACTGCAAAACTTGGAATGAACGGAAAAGACCATGTAAAAAAAGAAATGCCTATACTTGAGGATGTACTTGGAGGATTTGCAATACTTGTAAGTAAAAATGATGGAGTAAATCCAGTTTTAAGAACTGACTTAGTTGGAAGACATACAGTTGGAACAGGATCTTCTCCTCAAGCTGTAATAACTTCATTAATAACTATGCCTCTTGATAAAGGTAACTTAAAGATAACTGATATAGATAAGTATTCAGTAGAGATGCAAAATCCTGATATAACTAAGCCAGCAGGAGCAGGAGATGTACCAACATCTAACTACAAGATGATAGGTGCTTTAGGAGTTAAGAGAAAAGATATTGAAAAGAAAGATCTTATGAACTTTGTTAAAGATCATGGAATGCCAGGCTGGGCTCCGACTCAAGGACACATACCATCTGGAGTACCGTATGTAGGTTTTGCAAGAGAAGCTATGTTAAACGATGAAATAAACAGAGCTATGGTAGTTGGAAAAGGAAGTTTATTCCTTGGACGCATGACTAACCTATTTGATGGAGTATCAATAGTTATAGAAAAGAATGATGGTAAAGTAGATCAAGAACAAGGAGTTTCTAGCGAAAGCGTTAAAATAATGATAGCTGAGGCCATGAGAGAATTTGCATCACATTTATCAGCTGAATAGAGGTGATATTAATGAGTGATAAGAACTTAAAGAATATAATAGGAAAAGCATTTAATGATATTGCAGATGCTATAGAGAGTGGACAGTTTGGTGAAAAGAAAAGAGTTGGAATAACTCTTCTTGGAAGCGAACATGGTGTTGACAATATACTAAAAGGAGCAGAACTTGCTCAAAGTAGAGATAAGTCAATAGAAGTAGTACTAATAGGACCTAAAGTTGATACAAATCTTAAAGTAGTAGAAGCAAATACAGAAGATGAGCAACATAAGGTTATGGAAAAACTTTTAGATTCTAAAGAAATAGATTCTTGTGTAACTATGCATTACAATTTCCCAATAGGAGTATCTACTGTAGGTAGAGTTGTAACTCCTGGAATAGGAAAAGAAATGATCATAGCTACTACAACAGGAACTTCATCAGCTCATAGAGTTGAAGCTATGGTAAAGAATGCTTTATACGGAATAATAACAGCAAAATCTTTAGGAATCAAAGATCCTACTGTGGGGATATTAAACCTAGATGGAGCTAGACAAGTAGAGAAGGCTTTAAAAGAATTAAATGAGAATGGATACAAGGTTAACTTTACTGAATCATTAAGAGCTGACGGCGGAGCTGTTATGAGAGGGAATGATCTATTAACAGGAACACCAGATGTAATGGTTACAGATACATTAACAGGTAATCTTCTTATGAAGGTATTTTCATCATTTAATACTGGTGGAAGCTATGAAGCTATGGGATTTGGATATGGTCCTGGTGTTGGAGAAGGATATGGAAGAACTATATTAATACTTTCAAGAGCATCTGGAGTACCAGTTGTAGCCAATGCAATAGCTTATGCAGGACAAGTTGCAAAAGGTAATATAAAAGAAGTTGCTAAAGATGAATTCAAAGCTGCAAAAAATGCAAAGCTTTGTGATGTATTAGCTTCTTTAACTAAAGAAAAGAAAAAAGATGAAGAAGAAGTTGCAGCACCAGATAAAGAAATAGTAACAGGTTCAGTTTCTGGTATTGATATATTAGATCTTGAAGATGCTGTTAAGGCTTTATGGAAAAATGGTGTATATGCAGAAAGTGGTATGGGATGTACTGGACCGATAGTTATGATAAATGAAGCTAAGGTTGATGCTGCTTTTGAAATACTAAAAAAAGAAGGTTACGTAAGTTAAGAATTAACCCCTAAAGACAGCACTAGGAGATATATGTATATATCTCCTAGCATTTAAAGGAGGAATTTATTTGACTAATAAGACTAATAAAAATAATGATAATTTAGTGTTTTATATATCAGTAGCAGTTGTTTTAGGAATTGTTGCATGGGCTCTTATAGCTAATAAAAGCTTTGGAAATGCTGCTAATGGACTTTATGTATTTTTAAGAGATAACTTTGGATGGATGTATCTAATGGGAATGTTCTTTTTCGTGTTAGTTGCAGTAGGATTAGCTTTTAGTAAGTATGGAAATGTAAAACTTGGACCAGATGATTCAACACCAGATTATTCATATGTTTCATGGTTTGCTATGTTATTTAGTGCAGGAATGGGTATAGGACTTGTATTCTGGGGAGTTGCAGAGCCTCTTAATCACTTTGTAAACCCACCTCTTGGACTTGCTGAAGCAGGATCATCAGAAGCTGCTCAACTTGCTATTCAAACTTCTTTCTTCCATTGGGGATTTCATCCGTGGGCAGGATATAGTGTATTAGCTCTAGCTCTTGCATATTTCCAATTTAGAAAAAATACACCAGGCCTTATAAGTAGTATATTCATACCTCTATTTGGTGAAAAAAGAGTTAATGGAGTACTTGGTAAAGTTATAGATATAATAGCTATATTTGCAACTGTTGCAGGAGTTGCAACATCTTTAGGACTTGGAACACTTCAAATAAACAGTGGACTTAATCACTTATTCGGAATTCCAGCAAATATTACATCGCAAATAATAATAATAGTAATAGTTACTATATTATTCATGTTATCAGCAGTTACAGGACTTGATAAAGGGATTAAATTCTTATCAAATCTTAACTTAGGGATAGCTTTCGTATTAATGGTGTTAGCGTTCTTACTTGGTCCTACTGTGAAAATAATAAATGCATTTACTGCTGGACTTGGACAATACTTAGGCGACTTTATACCTTATAGTTTCCGTATTAATGCATTTGGAGATAATTCATGGTTAGGTGGATGGACTTTATTCTACTGGGCTTGGTGGATTGCATGGGCACCATTCGTTGGAACGTTCATAGCTCGTATATCAAAAGGAAGAACTATAAGAGAATTTATAATAGGAGTTCTTTTAGTACCAACTCTTGGAAGTTTCATATGGTTTGCAGTATTTGGAACTTTAGGAGTTAACTTAGGACTAGATATAGCAACAGAAGCTGTAAAAGTTACAGAAACAGCTTTCTTCGTGGTAATGAGTTACTATCCACTTGGAAAGATAATATCTTTAGTAGCGGTAGTACTTCTTTGTACATTCTTCGTTACATCAGCAGACTCTGCTACATTCGTTTTAGGTATGATGTCTTCTAATGGAGATTTAAATCCATCTACTAAGAGAAAGGTTATTTGGGGACTTATACAATCTGCAATGGCTTTTGGACTCTTACTTGGAGGAGGACTTTCAACACTTCAAATAGCATCTATAGCAGCGGCATTCCCGCTTGCGGTAATAATGATTTTAGGATGTATATCATTGATTAAAGAGCTTAAGAATGAAGACCTTGATGCTGTAAACCAAAGCTATAAAGAACAAAAAATAAGTGAAAAACAATAAAGAAATATACGAAAAAATGTCGGAATATTATAAAAACTTATAATATTAAGTATATTAAAGGGAGATGAAATTTATGTCTATGGTATATGATTTAATAGTAATAGGAGCTGGACCAGGAGGGTTATCAGCAGGATTATACGGAGCTAGAGCAAAAATGAATACTCTTATAATAGAAAAAGATAGAACTGGTGGACAAATAGCTACTACTGATGAAGTTGCTAACTATCCAGGATCTATACAAAATGCTACAGGACCAAGTTTAATAGCTAGAATGGTAGAGCAATGTGAAGAGTTTGGAGCTAAAAGAGTAAAGGACACTATTGAAGATGTAGATTTCGATGGAAAAATAAAAGTTTTGAAAGGTAAAAAAGAAGAATACAAAGCAAAAGCTGTAGTTATAGCAACTGGAGCTACTCCAAGAAAGCTTAATATACCTGGAGAAAAAGAGTTAACAGGTAAAGGGGTTACTTACTGTGCTACTTGTGATGGAGCATTCTTTACTGACTTAGAGGTATTCGTAGTTGGTGGAGGAGATTCAGCTTGTGAAGAAGCAATGTTCTTAACTAAGTTTGCAAGAAAAGTAACTATATTATCAAGAGATCCTGAGCTTACTGCTGCAAAATCTATACAAGCTAAGGTTTTAAGTAATGATAAGATAGAAATTAAGTGGAATGTAGAAATCACTGAGTTAAAGGGTGATGGAATATTAGAATATATGACTCTTAGAAATTTAGAAACTGGTGAAATTACTGAGCATGAAGCTGACGAAGAAGATGGAACTTTCGGAGTATTCATATTCATAGGATTTGCACCTCAAACTAAGTTATTTGAAGGTAAAATAGAATTAGATCGTGGATATATACCAACTAGTTCAAACATGGAGACTAATGTTGAAGGAGTTTATGCAGCAGGAGATTGTAGAGTTAAAGTGTTAAGACAAGTTGTTACTGCTTGTGGAGATGGAGCAACTGCTACAGTAATGGCTGAGAAGTATATCGAAAATAACTTTGACGAAGAATAAAATTTGATTAATGCTAACGTATGGTTTATGTAGATAAGTTGAGAATTTTATAATTTATTTAAAGACAAGAAAAAAGATAGCTTGTGAAATTATAAGCTATCTTTTTTCTTGTTTTTTATCGCTTTAGTTTCTTATAACATGGATTATTTATTTCCTATGGAGCTTTATATATTTTTATCTTAGCTTAAAGCTCTATTTGAGAATTAAGTTTTGAAACCACCTATGAATTAGTACGTAACATAAGCAGACTTTGCTACATTTGTTTTAGGTATGATGGCTTCTGGATTACTTCTTGGAGTGGTATATTGATGTAGTTAATATAAGTCATAAAAAAATTTTACAAATTTAGAGGGAAAAAATGTAAAATGTCGAAATAATATATAAAAGGGTTATATTTTTAACTATATTAAAGGGAGATGGAGTTTTATGTCAGATGTATATGACTTAATAGTAATAGGAGCTGGACCAGGGGGGTTATCAGCAGGACTATATGGAGCTAGAGCAAAAATGAATACTCTTATAATAGAAAAAGATAGAGCTGGTGGACAAATATTTACTACTAATGAAGTTGCTAACTATCCAGGATCTATACGAAATGCTAGTGGACCAAGCTTAATAGCTAGAATGGAAGAACAATGTGAAGAGTTTGGAGCGAAAAGAGTAAAGGATACTATTGAAGAAGTTGAATTTGATGATAAAATAAAAGTTTTAAAAGGTAAAAAAGAAGAATATAGAGCAAAAGCTGTAGTTATAGCAACTGGAGCTAGCCCAAGAATGCTTAATATACCTGGAGAAAAAGAGTTAAAAGGAAAAGGAGTTAGTTATTGTGCTACTTGTGATGGAGAATTCTTTACTGATTTAGAGGTATTCGTAGTTGGTGGAGGAAATTCAGCCTGTGAAGAAGCAATGTTCTTAACTAAGTTTGCAAGAAAAGTAACTATATTATCAAGATCCAATCATCTTACAGCGGCAAAATCTGTACAAGCTAAAGTGTTAGATCATGATAAGGTAGAAGTTAAGTGGAACATGGAAATAACAGAATTAAAAGGTGATAAAAGATTAGAAGCTATGACTCTTAGAAATTTAGAAACAGGTGAAATTACTGAATATGAAGCTGATAAAGAAGATGGAACTTTTGGAGTATTCATATTTGTAGGATTTGCTCCTCAAACTAAATTATTTGATGGAAAAGTAGAGCTAGAGCGTGGATACATACTAACTAGTCCAAATATGGAGACTAATGTTGAAGGAATATATGCAGCAGGAGATTGCAGAGTTAAGGTGTTAAGACAAGTAGTTAGTGCTTGCGGAGATGGTGCAACTGCTACAGTAATGGCTGAAAAGTATATTGAAAATAATTTTGATAAAGAATGTAGTTTGGTTTAGGTTAACGAATAGTTTATTTACACACTCATTTTATAATTTATTTAAAGAAAAGAAAGCTTATAATTTTACAAGCTTTCTTTTTTCTTTTCTTTTATCATTTCAGTTTTAAGGTTCCAAAGGTCTAAAGATAAGTCTACTTTATATACTTCGGGAGATTCTATTCTTCTATATTGTTTCCACAATGTATTTAATTCTTGTTTTGCAAATTCTCTTATTTCCATAACGCTCTTTTGTTCATGAACACATTTACCATTTAAGAACAATGGTTTTAATAATTCTTTTATTGAATAATTTTTAAATGTTTTCTTTTTCCAAGTATGAATAGGATGAAATATTGTAAGAGGCTTACTTGTATCTATATTTTCTTCATCTAGCATTATAACATCTGCTTCTGCTTTTTTTGATTTATTATATATTCTAACTACTTTCTTATAACCTGGATTGTTTATTTTCTCTGGATCTTCAGATATTTTGATTTTAGGAACAACTCCGTTTCCATCATCAGAAGCACAAAGCTTATAAACTCCTCCAAGAGAAGGGCAATCACTAGAAGTTATGAGTTTTGTTCCAACTCCCCAACTATTTATCTTAGCTCCTGAATTTTTAAGATGAGTTATTTTATATTCATCTAAGTCATTTGAAGCAACTATTGATAGATTCTCAAATCCAGCTTCATCAAGCATTTTCTTAGCTTGTTTAGATAAATACTCAAGATCTCCTGAGTCAAGTCTTATTCCAATAGGCTCATGACCTTGTTCTCTAAGTTCTTTGAATACCTTAATAGCATTAGGTATACCGCTATCTAAAACGTTGTAAGTATCGACTAGTAAAAGAACTTTTTCGGGATATACACTAGCGTAAGCTCTAAAGCTTTCTAACTCAGAATCAAATTTTTGAACCCAGCTATGAGCATGAGTACCTATAACAGGAATATCAAACATTTGACCAGCAAGTACATTTGCAGTGTTAGAACAACCACCTATAATAGCAGCACGAGACCCATAAATACCTGCATCAGGTCCTTGTGCACGTCTTAGACCAAATTCTGATATAGAATCTCCATCAGCTGCAAAGCAAACACGAGAGGCCTTGGTAGCTATCAATGATTGAAAGTTAATTATGTTAAGAAGTGTAGTTTCTATAAGCTGAGCTTGATATAAAGGAGCTTTTATTCTTATTATAGGTTCATTAGGAAACATTACAGACCCTTCTTCAACTGAGTATATATCTCCTGTAAATTTAAAGTTTTTCAATAGATTTAAAAAATCATCAGAGAATAAGTTTAGTTTTTTTAGATAATCTAAATCATCGTCTTCAAATTTTAAGCTATTTATGTAATCAACTAGTTGCTGTATACCACAAACTATAGTATAACCTCCATTACAAGGATTTTTTCTAAAAAACATATCGAATACAACTAGATCTTCATGTATATTTTTATTAAAATAGCCATTCATCATAGTTAACTGATATAGGTCGGTAAGTAAAGTTAAATTTCGCATAATTTATCATCCTTTCCATTTGTAGCTACATTTTAGATTTTATCAATATTTTCAGAAATTCACAATAACATTAGTATATATTAAAAAATTAACGAAAAAATAATCGTATATAGGAGGTGATATTATGGATAAAGAAAGCAAAAGATTAAAAAATAGTAAAGAAATAATGGATGAATACAAAGGTGTAGAAGCTGATAGAGATATTTATTATGAAGCTGATTTAGGGTATAGAAAGAATAATGTTCAAAAGGGCAATTTTTATAAGCAGGGCCATGGCCGATTAGCAGACGAATAAAATTCGCTACATGATAATTCATGGCTCATGTCGCCAACGAGTCTTAAGAGACTCCGTTGCTTAAAAATAGTTGGTGGTTTTATTAAATTACCAATAGTTAGGTGGAGATTAAAAAACTAGTAATTAAAAAATAAACGCTGATTATAGTTTGTTTAATCAGCGTTTATTTTTTTGACAACATTATAATAAAAGAATACCATACATCCAGCTGTGGTTCTTTGAGCTAGCGGAAGAATGTTTTTTGATATTTTATAAAATCTTTCTTGTGTATTTACAATGTTTTTGAATTTTATATTTATCTTCAAAGAAAATCTCGCATTGTACCTGATGAATTTATCTATAGAACTCAACATTATAGGTTTTTTATTGCATATAAATTCTTTTATAGAATCGTGATGTTTTTTTACGAATGTTTCAAACTGTTTATGATTATCTAATAGTTTTATATTGGCATGTTGAGGTATAGTCATATCCTGAACTATATGCATACACGCACCTAAATAAAACATAGATTTATTTACATTATTTATGTTCCAAAAATACACAGATTTATTATAATAACCTTTTGCAAGACTTAAAGCATTATTTCCACCATAGATTCCCTTCTTTTTATAAGGGTGATAAAAATGACCATTGCTTTTAAAATCTTGATCTGCCCAAACAGCTCCTTCATTTATGGTTTTTATGTGCTTTGAAAAAAAGTTATATTCTTTGGTGTAATGGTTTACTTTTAATATAGTTAGTGCCTGCATGTTTATAAATATATGAACCTTGCAGTGAGTATTTATTATTATTTTTTTTAAAGGGTTCATAACTTTAAAAGAAGTATGTAATACTTTTCCGTAATATTTTTCTAATAGATTCAATATTATCTCCCCTAACTGTTATAATTTAACCTATTTTACCCGATATATAAGTGTAATATTCTAAAAGAACACAATACTTTTAAAATATGTAATTATATGTTAAAGTCTTAGTAAGCTTTAATTAATTATATAAGCTTTGATTAAGATGATAACTTAAATAAGAACAGGGGATCTGAGGAGGTATATAAGTGGAATATATAGTTATATGCGATTTCGATGGAACAATAACAATAGAAGATACGGTTAACGCTATGGCAGATAAATTTGCAGGTGACCAGTGGAGAAAGCTTGATGAAATATGGATGAGTGGGAAGTGTGATGCTCGTGAAATAAGCCAAAAAATATTGGACATGATGAATACAAATGAAATGGAGCTTGAAGAATTTGTAAGAGGAATAGACATAGATCCTAAGTTCAAAGAATTTGTGGATTATATAAGAGAAAAATATATAGAATTTTATATAATAAGCGATGGATTTGATTTTAATATAGACCATATACTAGAAAATAACAATATAGAAGGGCTTATGAGTTTTTCTAACATGCTACAATTTGAAGGATCAAATCTTCTAGGTGTATACCCTAATACGAATGAAGATTGTAAAAAATGTGGAAACTGTAAGAGTAACTTAATAAATAATATAAATATTGATAATAAAAAGGTTATATATATAGGAGATGGACATTCTGATAAATGTGCATCAAAGAAGGCTGATTATATATTTGCAAAAAATGATTTAGCAAGTTATTTGAAAGAGAAGGGGACTGAATTTATAGAGTTTGAGAACTTTGATGATGTATTGAGTGGAGTTAAAGAAATAATTTCATAAGCGTATTTTAGACGTTAAGCGAAAAATAACGTACATTGAAATACCGCTATTTAGTTAACATTTTGATAGAACTACAGATTCCATCTTATTAAATATCCTAAAACTTCATCAACTCCCTAAGGTCAGACAATGAAGTCTATTAGCGTTTGTAATAAATTCAAGAAAAAACCTCAGGGGTGAGAACTTTGGCAAATATTTTATCTATAGCAGGGCCTAACTCAAAGTATAAATTACCAGATGCTAGACCGGCTGGATTTTTAGCTGGGCTATGGCATGGAATTATAGTTCCTATTACATTTTTTATTAGTTTTATAAATCCGAAAGTACGTATCTATGAAACTAATAATAGAGGATTTTTATATGATTTAGGATTTTTAATGGGAATTAGCGGGCACATTGAAAATTTTAAGAATAACTAAAGTAACCCCCTTCATAAAATTACTGAGGGGGTTTTTTTATGAACAAAATTTGGTTTTATATGATTTCTATTGGGATAATAAATAGCATATTTACAGGAAAGCTTCCTGAACTTAATATGGTAATAATGAATGAAGCTTCAAAGGGTATAGAATTTGTAATAAGTCTTATAAGTATAATGGCTCTTTGGATGGGAATTATGAATATAGCTAAAGAATCTGGGCTTGTAGATAGAATAGGAAAATCTTTATACTGCGTTATGAATAAATTATTTCCTTCTATTCCTAAAAAGAGCAAGGCACTTTCTTATATGATAATGAATATGTCTTTAAATATACTAGGAGCTTCTAATGGTGCTACTGCATTTGGATTAAAGGCAATGGAGGAGCTTCAAGAAATAAATCCTAAAAAAAATACAGCAACAAATGATATGATAATGTTTTTGGTTATAAATATGTCATCCGTTCAATTAGTTCCATTTACAGTTCTCAAGATAAGAATGGATGAGGGTGCATCTAATCCAAATGAAATAATAATTACCACCTTAATAGCAACGTGTGTATCTACAATAGTAGGTATAATATCGTGCAAAATGCTTCAAAGGAGGTACTAGAATGGATTTTTTTTCGAATATATTAATACCTCTTATAATACTCATAATAATTATATATGGAAAATACAAGGGTATAGATATATATGACAGTTTTATACGAGGAGCATTTGATGGAATAAAAACTACATATAAAATAGGGCCGTACATATTAGGAATATTCTTAGCTATAGGAATATTTAAAGTTGGATATGGAATAGAAATACTTGAATATATATTTTCTCCTATACTCAAGATATTTTCTATACCTAAGGAACTATTATCATTAATAATAATAAAACCATTATCTGGTAGTGGAACTCTTGCTATATACAAGGATATGATACCTAGGGTAGGAATTGATACATTAAAAGAAAGAATGGGTGCTACAATAGTAGGATCATCGGAGACTATATTCTATACAATGGCTATATACTATGGAAATTTAAAGATAAAGAATATAAGACATACATTAATTTGTGCCCTTATAAGTCATATGGCTGGAGTTTTAGCCTCGGTTTTTATATGCAATATTCTTTTTAATTAATAGAGAGATGAATATAATCATAGGTATTATAATTTGAAATACTAGAGCAAAATAATTCCAAGCGTCTCCAGTCCATTCCCAAAACTCCATTATATTTTCAAAAGATATATATGTTATATTTATTATAATAAGTGATATAGGAGTTGATATTACTCTATAATCACTACAATTTAGAACATAAGAAATACCCTTGCATGAAGCTAATAAGTATATACTTATTTTGACGAATGCTCCCAATATAAATATAGTAGCAGAGATTATTTCTAGTCTTTGAAGAAAATTACCTAACTTTATTTTGCCAACAGAAAAATAGGTAGGATGATAAATCGACATTACTCTATCAACACCTAACATAGATATATTGATTAAAGAAATTAATATAAGCAAAAACATACCTATTAAAACCCCTATAAAGTATATTTTATAGGGTGATTTATCGTTCGTTAACGATGAAAAAGCGAATACAAAAACTACAGTTTGCGTAATAGGAAACATAAGCGCATCAAATGCTCCTCTAAAAATTGGTTTAAATCCATTGCTAAATATAGGAAGAAGATTTTTTCCATTCATATCTTTAACAAGCAAAAATAGAGTAGAAATTAAAAAAAATATCAATAGAAATATAAAAAATTCAGACCATCTTCCTATAACCTCTATACCTTCCTTTATTATCCAGTTACATAAAAATATTATGCATATTAAAAAAATACATATAGGAGTCTCTCTAAGACTGACAGTAGTTATGAAAAAAGCTACATTAATTAAAACCTCACACGTGTTCTGAATTATAAATAGACTCATAAGTAATATTATTATATTTCCTACTAATTTCCCAAAACAGTTCTGAATAACATTAAAAACATTATCATTATTTGAAATACTATTAATGTAAGAATATGTATATAAAACAGGCATAGATAATAAAGTGGCTAAAATTATAGCTATCCAGACGTCTTGTTTAGCTTTAATGCCTGTTACTTGAATAGAGGTAGTCCCTATTATGAAAATAGTCATTAAGAGTATACCTTGTTTATCTGAAATTGTATTTTTATTCATAAAACTATCCTCCATAAAGATTTATATCTAATTATTATGTCCTAATAGTAGATTTTAAGTATGTAATATATTTCCAATTATTTACTCGAATTAAAAACTATATAATTCATAAAATAACTGTGACAACTCAATTGAAGATATATGACTTTAAAAACAAAGTTGTTGTATTTTAAAGGGAGGATACTATTATGAGTAAAAGGAATAAGACAAAAAAAATGGGTACTACTAAGAGTGCAGAAATTAGTACAGGAGAGACTGCAAAGAGTGTGGGATTAGAGTTTGCAAATGAGTTTGTAGCAGAAAATATAAGTTCAAAATTTGCAGCAACACCTGGAAAAGCACCTAAGTCTAATAAGAAAAAAAATAAGTAGATAAAATGAATAGTAAATAAGAACTTTTTTACTGAATATTTACTAAAGAATCTTTAAATCTATAAGTAAATTTTAAAGGAACAATACACTACCAGTTATTTACTCGGATTAAAAACTATATAATTCATAAAATAACTGTGACAACTCAATTGAAGATATATGACTTTAAAAACAAAGTTGTTGGATTATAAAGGGAGGATAATATTATGGCTAAGAAGAATAAAGCAAACAAGAATGCTGAAAAGAATGCAAGAGAGGCTTCAAAGAGAATGGGATTAGAATTTGGAAATGAGTTTGGATCAGAAGAGATGGGTGCAAAATTTGCAGAAGGACCTAATAGTCCTAAATCTAGCAAATCAGCTAATGCTAATTTAAAGAGAAATAGAAAAAATAATAAATAACAAGAAAAGAAGCAGATTTCTGCTTCTTTTCTTATTTTTTATTTTGAATTATATGTAAATATAATTTACTTTAGAAATTACAATTGTAAACAATATTAGTGATTGAACTAAATTAACATACCCTGATAACAGATTCCAAATATACAATAAATTTACAACTGTTTATTTGAATTAAAATTTATATAATCCATAAAATAAAGCAGACAACGTAGTTAAAGACAGATGAAAAAAAACATGGATTGTAAAGGGAGGCTATTATTATGGCTAAGAAGAAATCGACAAATAAGAGTGCTGAATTGAATGCAAGAGAAGCTAGTAAAAGAATGGGTTTAGAGTATGGAAATGAGTTCGCATCAGAAGGAATGGGTGCAAACTTTGGAGAAGGACCTAATGGTATAGGAGAAGGACCTAAGGGACCTAATGCTAATAAAAAGAAAAATAAAAATAACAGATAATAAAAAAGAGCTGTTATTTTTAGTTGTTGGATTAAAAATTGCTTAATAATTAAGAAATAAACCCTCGGATATTTTTAATTTCGAGGGTTTATTTATGCAAAGTTTTACTAAAAAAACAATAAAAAGGTCTACTTTTTTTTTATAGCATAAAACAAGAAAATAACTAAAATAATAAATCTGTTTTGTTAAAAAGCCTTTTTTGACAACTGTACATAAAAAATTCAACTTGTTAAAATTATATTATAAGAATATCTACGGAATATAAATTAAATATTTTCAACTAAGGGGATATAAAAATGAAAAAAAGTTTATCAATAAAAAACATGAAAATTTCACCATAAGTGACACTTGATATTAAGGCAAAAGCAAAAAAGATGAAAGCAGATGGAGCAAATGTAATAAGCTTTGGAGCAGGAGAACTGGATTTTAACACTATTACATAAGAAATTTATCTTCTTGATAAAGCTAAGGTGGCGGTTGTTCCTGGTGTTGGAGTTGAAAATTATATAAGACTTTCTTATGAAACTTCTATTGATAATATAAAAGAAGGACTTGAAAGAATCGAAAATTCTATTAAATAAAGAGGTGAATGTATTGAATAGACTTAAAATAACAGAAACCGCTTTAAGAGATGGACACCAATCACTTATAGCGACAAGGCTTACAACGGACGAAATACTTCCAATACTTGAGGTTATGGATGAAGCTAATTATTATGCTATGGAGGTTTGGGGAGGAGCAACATTTGATGCTTGTCTTAGATTTTTAAATGAAGACCCATGGCAAAGGCTAAGAGAAATAAGAAAAAGAGTAAAAAATACAAACCTTCAAATGCTTTTAAGAGGTCAAAATATTTTAGGATACAAGCATTATCCAGATGATATAGTTGAAAAATTCATACAAAAATCTATAGAAAATGGAATAGATATAATTCGTGTATTTGATGCTTTAAATGATACGAGAAATCTAGAAACTTCAGTAAAAACTATAAAAAAAGAAAAAGCTCACTGTCAGTGTGCTATATCTTATACAACAAGTAAAGTTCACACATTAGATTATTATATAAAACTAGTAAAGCAAATGGAAAGTATAGGAGCGGATTCCATTTGTATAAAGGATATGGCAGGAATACTTACTCCTTACAGCACTTATGAACTTATAGATGAAATAAAGAAAAATACAAAACTTCCTATAGAACTACATACTCACGCTACTAGTGGAATAGCATCAATGACATATATGAAGGCAGTAGAGGCTGGAGTTGATATTATAGATACTGCTATATCACCATTTTCAGGAGGAACTTCTCAACCACCTACTGAATCTTTAGCAATAGCACTTTCAGAAAGTGAAAGAGATCCTAAGCTTAATATAAAAGCTTTAAATGAAATAGCATCATATTTTAAACCTATAAAAGAAAAATACTTAGAAAATAGAGTTCTAAATCCTAAAGTATTAAATACTGAGCCTAAAACTTTAAGCTATAAAGTTCCAGGAGGAATGCTTTCAAATCTTTTATCTCAGCTTAAAATGCAAAATGCAGAAGATAAATATGAAGAAGTTTTAGCTGAAGTTCCAAGAGTTAGAGAAGACTTAGGATTTCCACCACTTGTAACTCCACTTAGTCAAATGGTAGGAACTCAAGCAGTATTTAATGTTTTAACAGGAGAAAGATATAAAATGGTACCTAAAGAGATAAAAGATTATGTAAAAGGTCTTTATGGAAAATCACCAGCTCCTATAAAAGAAGAAATAAAGAAAAAAATTATAGGAAATGAAGAAGTTATAACTATAAGACCAGCAGATCTTTTAGAACCTGGATTTGAAGATATAAAAAAAGAAATACAAGGTTTATATAAAAATGAAGAAGACATTTTATCATACGCTCTTTTTCCTCAGGTTGCAAAAACTTTCTTAGAAAATAAAAAAGATGATGTTTGTAATATAGAAGTTATTATGTAAGGAGGTAATATTATGGAAAGTGTAACTATTTTAGAATCTCTTAAAATTACGTTTTTAAGTATGAGTGTAGTATTTATAAGTTTGTTTATAATTTCTCAAGTTTTAGAATTATTTAAAGTAGTTTTTTATAAAAGAGATTTAGAAAAACAAAAATTAAAAAGCTTAGAAACAGCAGTCACAGCATCTAAAGATAATGAATATGAAGAAATTAATGAATTAGATGAAGAAATAGATCTTGTTGCAGCTCTTACCGCTGCAGTTTTAGCAAGTAACAACAATAATAATTCGAAAATTCGAATTAAGAGCATAATAAGAGTAGCATAGAGTTAAAGAGAATAGAAGGAGATGTCATTGATATGAAAAAATATAGAATAAGTTTAAATGGAAAGACTTATGAAGTTGAAGTAGAAGAAGTAAATGAAGTAAATGATACAAAAGATAAAATAGAAACTAAATCATCTTTAAAAACAGTAGAAAAAGTAACACCTATTACACAAAAGAAAACTTCTACTCAAGGCGAAGATGTAAAAGCACCTATGCCAGGAACAATTGTTTCTGTTAAAGCAAATGAAGGAGATGATGTTAAAGCAGGAGATGTATTACTTGTTTTAGAAGCTATGAAAATGGAAAATGAAATAGTTGCTCCAATGGATGGAAAAATAATTTCAATAAATACGTCAAAAGGAGCAAATGTAGTAGGTGGAGATGTTTTAATTACTATAGGATAATAGCTAAAAAAGGAAGTGATTAATATGCTAAAGATGTTACAAAATTTCTGGTTTTCAACTGGATTTTCAGCTATTACTTATAAAGAATTGATTATGATTATGATATCATTTGCATTTCTTTATTTAGCTATAAAAAAAGGTTATGAACCTTATTTATTAATTCCAATATCATTTGGAATGCTTTTAGTAAATTTACCAAAAGCTAACTTAATGGGGGATAGCGGACTATTACATTATTTATATATGGGAACAAAGCTTGGAATTTATCCACCACTAATATTTTTATGTGTTGGAGCAAGTACTGATTTTGGACCACTTATTGCAAATCCAAAAAGTATTTTATTAGGAGCAGCAGCTCAATTTGGAATATTCTTTGCATTTATAGGTGCTATACTTCTTGGATTTACAGGACCTGAAGCTGCATCAATTGGAATAATAGGAGGAGCTGATGGACCGACTGCTATATATCTTACTAGTCAGTTAGCAAAAGATCTTTTAGGTCCCATAGCACTTGCTGCTTATTCATATATGGCTTTAGTTCCTATTATTCAGCCACCTATTATAAGAATGTTAACTACAAAAGAAGAAAGAATGGTTAAAATGGAGCAGTTAAGACCTGTATCTAAAAAGGAAAAAGTAATATTTCCAATTATAGTAGCTGTTTTTACAATTTTACTTTTACCATCTTCTGCACCTTTAATAGGTATGCTTATGTTCGGAAATTTAATTAAAGAATCAGAAATTGTTCCAAAACTTGTTGAAACTGCTCAAAATTCTATGATGTACATAATAACAATTATTTTAGGACTTACAGTTGGAGCAAAAGCAGATGCTAATACTTTCCTTACAGTTCAAACACTTGGAATAGTAGCGCTTGGACTTGCAGCTTTTTCTATTGGAACTGCATGTGGAGTTTTATTCGGTAAAATCATGTATAAGATGACCAACGGCAAAATAAATCCTATGATAGGAGCAGCAGGAGTTTCTGCTGTGCCAATGTCAGCAAGAGTTGTACAAAAAATGGGTGTTGAGGAAAACCCTTCAAATTTCCTTTTAATGCACGCTATGGGTCCAAATGTTGCAGGTGTTATAGGTTCAGCTGTTGCAGCAGGAATACTACTTAATATTTTCAAATAAAGTGAAGAAAAGTTGTCTTTCTCTAGAAATTAATTTCTAGAGAAAAACAGCTTTTTTATTTTATAGAAAATTACATGATTTTCAAATCATGCATAACATTGATGAAAAGACACCAGTATCAACTATTTTTGAGCAAAGGAGACTGTTAGGGATCGTTGGCCATATGAGCCATGCGATAGCAGGAAGCGAATTTTTTAAAAAGATGATATAATATTATAAATAAAAGTTTAGAAAGGGGGAGTTTAGAAAATATGGAATTCAAGTTTAATGATTTTCTGATGAGTATATCGACAGTATTAGATTTTATAGAAATAGATATATTGTCTGTAGAGACAAATCATTTAAAACGGGTAGCATATGTATCCCTAAAACTAGCACAATACTTCGATTTGACTATAAAAGAGCAAATAGATACAGTATCATTTAGTATACTTCATGACAATGGTCTTACTCAAACACTTTTAGACAACAAAGTAAGATATGATAATCTAAAAGAATTTTATTTAAGAGAATCATTTAAAGAACATTGTATTATTGGAGAGAGAAATATTAGATCTTTTCCTTTTCTAACTAAACATAAAAATATAATAAAATATCATCATGAAACATACGATGGCAAGGGTTTTTTTAAAGTAAAAGGAATTGATATTCCATTAATAGCTCAATTTATAGCCTTTGCAGATTATATAGATTTTGTGTTCAAATATAAAAAAGTAGATGACGAAAAGAAAGAAAAACTTATAAAATACATAAAAGAACAAAAAAATAAAAGATTTAATCCCAAAATAATAGATGCATTCTTAAAAATATCTAATAAAGATGGATTTTGGGAATCGTTAAGAGATGATAATATAGAAGACTCACTAAAGTCAGAAGTTCCTTCATATGAACAAAAAATGGATATAGATGAAGTTTTAAAAATAATGAATATATTCTCAAAGATTATAGATAGTAAATCTCAGTTTACACAAAAACATAGCGATGGATTGGCTGAAAAAATACATATAATGTGTGAAAGTTATAATTATGATCATAACGAAAAAATGAAATTGGTAATAGCGGGGAAATTACACGATATAGGAAAATTGGCAATACCTATACAAATACTAGACAAACCAAAAAAACTTGATGATGAAGAAATATCAATAATGAAAAAACATTCATATTATACACATAAATGTCTTTCTAATATAGATGGATTTGATGATGTAGCGAGATGGGCATCAAATCATCATGAAAAGTTAAATGGAAGTGGGTATCCTAAAGGACTTAAAGCTGATGAATTAGACTTCAATTCAAGACTTGTAGCATGTCTTGATATATATCAAGCTCTTACAGAAGAAAGACCATACAAAAAGCCATTTTCTCATAAAGAAGCCATAGGTATATTAGAAACTATGGCGTTAAACAATGAAATAGATAGTGATATTACAATTGATATAGATGAAGTTTTTAAATGTGGATAGAAATATAATTAATATACTTGACATTATGAGTATAATTATATAGAATTTTGGTTAAAATGAAGTAAATATTAATATAAGCGTTGAAGGAAAGAGTAGATAAAGAAATCTTCTACAGAGAGCTATGTAAGGTGAAAGATAGCGTTGGTATTTTTATTGAATATGGCTCTGGAGCTTTTTATTTGAGAAAGCATTAGCTTTTAAGATTAAAACGATTGGACCCGTTAAAAGTCTACTAAGATACTCAAAAATTTGAGTAAATTAGGGTGGTACCGTGAGAATATACTCGCCCCTACTATTTTAGTAGGGGCGATTTTTATTAAGAGAAACTAAGAGGAGGAAATACAATGTCAAATAAAACTTTTTATGTTACAACTCCAATATATTATCCGAGTGGAAGACTTCATATTGGACACACTTACACAACAGTAGCAGCAGATGCTATAGCTAGATTTAAACGTTTTTGTGGATATGATGTAAAGTTTTTAACTGGAACAGATGAGCATGGAGAAAAAATACAAAAAACAGCTAAAGCTAAAGGATTAAGTGAAATAGAATACTTAGACAATATAGTAGGAGAGATAAAAGATCTTTGGAAAACTATGGATATATCTTATGATGATTTCATTAGAACTACTGAAGACAGACACAAAACTATAGTTCAAAAAATATTCACTAAATTACATGACAAAGGAGATATATACAAGGGCGCTTATGAAGGATGGTACTGTACACCTTGTGAGAGTTTTTGGACTGAAACTCAACTTCTTGAAGGAAATAAATGCCCAGACTGTGGTAGAGAAGTATATGTAGCAAAAGAAGAAGCTTATTTCTTTAAATTATCTAGATATCAAGATAGACTTATAAAGTATTTTGAAGAAAATCCAGATTTTTGTTTCCCTGAATCTAGAAAAAATGAAATGTTAAACAACTTCTTAAAAGCAGGGCTTGATGATTTATGCGTTTCACGTACAACTTTTGATTGGGGAATTAAGGTACCTCTTGATAGCAAGCATGTAGTTTATGTATGGCTTGATGCTCTTTGTAACTACATAACAGCTCTAGGATACTTAAGTGATGATGAGACTGAGTACAACAAGTTCTGGCCTGCAGATGTTCATATAGTAGGAAAAGAGATCGTTAGATTCCATACTATAATATGGCCAGCAATACTTATGGCACTAGATCTTCCGCTTCCTAAGAAGGTATATGGACATGGCTGGATATTATTTGCAGACGATAAAATGTCAAAATCAAAAGGAAACATAGTATACCCAGAACCTCTAATTGAAAAATATGGTATAGATGCTCTTAAATATTTCCTTCTTAAGGAATTTACATTCGGTCAAGATGGAAGCTATACTAACAAAAACTTCTTAACAAGAATAAACTCGGATCTTGCAAATGATATAGGAAACTTAGTAAGTAGAACTGTTGCAATGGTTATAAAATACAGAGAAGGAATACTTCCAAGTCCTAAGACACTAGGAGATTATCACGAACAACTAATAGATATGTCAAGTAGCGCATTTGAAAAAGTAGAAAATGCTATGAATAGACTTCAATTTAGTGAAGCTTTAGAAGAAATATTTAAGATTGTAAGAAGAAGTAATAAGTATATAGACGAGACTATGCCGTGGGCTCTTGCTAAAGATGAAGAAAAGCAAGATGAACTAGATACTGTTTTATACAATCTTACAGAGGCTATAAGAATAGTATCTGTTTTAATAAGCCCATTCATGAATGAAACTGCTAATAAAATATACAAGCAACTTGGAATAAGTAAACAATCTGAATTACTTACTTGGGAAAGTACTCATGAATTTGGACAAATAAAAGAAGGAACAAAAGTTTCAAAAGGAGAAGTTTTATTCCCGAGAATAGATGTTCAAAAAGAAGTAGAAGAGCTTGAAGAAATGTTTTCAGAAAAACCAAAAGTAGAAGAAGTTAAATTAAATCATAAAGAAGAAATAACAATAGATGAATTTGATAAAGTAGAACTTAGAGTAGGTAAAATACTGGAAGCATCAAAACATCCAAAAGCTGATAAACTTTTAGTATTCAAAATACAACTTGCAAATGAGCAAAGACAAATAGTATCTGGAATAGCAAAACACTTTAATCCAGATGACTTAGTAGGAAAACAAGTTATGGTAGTATGCAACTTAAAACCTGTTAAATTAAGAGGTGTAGAATCTCAAGGAATGATACTATCAGCAGCAACAGATGATGATTCATTACTAGTACTTCCAACTATAGAGGGAATAGACTCTGGTAGTGAAATAAGATAGAGGTGGAAATATGTTATTTGATACACACTCACATATAACTGATAATAGATTTGATGAAGATAGAGAAGAAGTAATCAAAAAAATAAAAGAATCAGGAGTAGAACTTCTTGTAAATCCAGGAGCTGATATTCCATCTTCTTTAAAAGCAGTAGAACTATCTAAAAAACACGATTTTATATACGCATCAGTTGGAGTTCATCCACACGATGTTGAAGATATGGATGAAGGAAGCATAACAGTTTTAAGAGAATTAGCGAAGAATGAAAAAGTAGTAGCAATAGGAGAAATTGGGCTTGATTACTACTATGATAATTCTCCAAGAGATCTTCAAAAGAAATGGTTTGAAGAGCAAATTAAACTAGCAAACGAACTAAAACTTCCTATAATAATTCATGATAGAGATGCACACCAAGATACATTAGATATAATTAAAAATACAAAGAGTGAAGAAATAGGATGCGTTCTACATTGCTACTCAGGAAATGTAGAACTTGCAAAAGAGTATATTAAAATGGGATGCATGATATCAATAGCAGGCCCTGCTACATTTAAGAACAACAAAAAAACAAAAGAGGTAATAAAAGAAATTCCTCTAGAGTACATGTTAATAGAAACAGATTCCCCATATCTTACACCACATCCTTATAGAGGAAAGAGAAACGACTCATCATATGTAAGATATATAGCTGAAACAATAGCAATAGAAAAAGAAATATCATACGAAAAAGTATGTGAAGTTACAAAAGAAAATGGGAAAAGATTCTTTAATATAAAGTAATATAAACTTAGTGATTTAGCTTAAAATGACGCTAATTGAAATACCGCTACTTAATTAATATTTTAATAAAACTACAGATTATGTCTTATTAAATATCCTAAAACATCTTAAACTCCCTTACGGTCAGACAAAGAAGTTTTTTAACGGATATTTAAACACCATAATCTAAGTTTTATAGTAAAATATTAATCTAAAAGTAGCTACCTAAATTTCGTACAAATGTAATTATTTATTCACTATAAAATACCAATTGATCAAATCTCTAATTTGGAAAAATTATAGCTCTTAATCCCAAAACAAATGACATTAAAATACCGCTAATGTTGTAAATATTTTTAATAAAACTAAGAATTACATCTTATTGAATCTCCTAAAAGTTCTGAACTCCCTCAAGGTCAAACAACGAACTTTCTTAACGGATATTCAAACGCTGTAATTCAAGTTTTATACAAAAATATTTAAATCATTCGCTAACATTTTAATGCCATTTGTTTTTTAATATGTTTCTTAGATATGAAATGGATTTAAATATATGTTGTTTTCAAAAAAGACAAAAAGAAACAAAGGTAATTAATTCATTACCATTATTTGTAATGAATATTCTGTTTTATTTCTTACCTAAATTATCATAAATTAAAACTCAACTGCTCATACGAAGGATTACACATTGCGTTAGCAATAAGGTTTGCAAGTTTAGTTACCGTCGGAATATCTACAATTATTTCATTGAAAGTACGCTTTACAAATCCTTTTACATTTCCTACTTTTCTCACTAAGTCTCCTATACCTATATTTTTCCAAAGAAGAATTTAGAAGGTCTTTGAATCTATGTGAGCAATGGACATTTCCAGAATCGAGATACATTGCAACTGTTTCAGCATTTTTTCCTGCCAAAGCAGCTGATAACTGATATCCAGATTGATTTTTTTTCTTTGAAAAGTTTACTATGAATATCTTCAAATTGAGATATATTTGTAGCATTCATTCGCCTTAAAAGAATATTAATTTGAGATTGGTCAGGAAAACTATCCATGTTAAATAAATTTGCTGATAGTTTTTCAGTTCCGAGCTTTTCATAAATAATACCACCTTTCTTATTTTAGAGTACTTGTCGAATGGTAATTCTTTTATAAGAATAATTTCAATTAGCGTTATTTTTGAATTTAGATTTTTAGAGTTTATCTAAGTTTTTTTTGACAATCCACCGAATCAAAAAAGTATCATTCAATTCATTAAAATACAAAAATTAAAGGAAATCTCCTTTCTATAAATAATATTATATAAATCAGGAATAAAACACATTATAAAAACATATCATAGAAATTAAGAGCAACCCCATACCCCCATTGGGAAAAACATTTTCATAACAAACTATGTATATAAGACCATAAAAAAGTAAATACTAAAAAAAATAGCAAATTTCAAACAAAAATTTGACAATAAAAAAGAAATCGAATATAATGTATCAAGTCTTTACGGGAGGGTCTTTTCCAACTAAAAAAGGAGGGATCTATATGAGACTTAAATTAGCAAAAATGTTAATAAACAAAAGTATATGGAAGATTCAAGAAGCTCTAAAAATTAAAAAAGTATACACTACAGTAATAGCTATAGCACTGGTTATTACATGCACTTCAATATATTACGCACTAGAAAATGACGTTACAGTAACGGTAAATAATAAAAATCAAGAAATACATACTTTTTCAAATACTGTTCAAGAATTGCTAGAAGAGCAAAATATTGAATTAAGTAAAAATGATAAAGTCCTCCCCGATTTAAATTCGAAGTTAAAAGACAATATGAATATAACAATTAAAAGAGCATTTGAAGTGAATTTAGTTTTAAACGGAGAAGCACAAACAATAATAACTACAGAAGATACAGTGGATGGTATATTAAAAGAAAATAAAATACCTGTATCAGAACTGGACAAGGTAACTCCAGAACTAGACCAAAAATTAACTAAAAAGAAAGAGATAGAAATAGTAAGAGTTGAAGAAAAATTAGTTACACAAACTGAAGATGTTGGATATGAAGTTGAAACTGTATATGATAATAACTTTGAAATAGGTAAGGTTGAAAAAGTACAAAATGGATCTTATGGTAAAAAAGAAGTTACTTACAAAGTAAGATACAGTGATGGAAAAGAAGAAGGTAGAATATTAGTTTCTGAGAATATTATACAAGAGCCTACTAATGAAATTGTCAAGAAGGGAACTAAAGATTTTATAGTTACATCAAGAGGCGAGACAAAAAATTTCAAAAGATCATTAACAGTAAGTATTAGTGCATACACAGCTGGATTTGAAAGCACAGGTAAAAGACCTGGAGATAAAGGATATGGTAAAACATATATGGGAACAACAGTGAGACCAGGAGTTATAGCTGTAGATCCTAAGGTTATACCTCTAGGAAGTAAGGTGTACATACCGTATTTAGGAATGACATGTGTAGCAGAAGACACAGGTGGAGCTATAAAAGGAAATAGGATAGACGTATACATGAATAGTTTATCAAAAGCAAATGCATTTGGAAGAAAAAATTTAAAAGTATATGTTCTAAAATAATTTAATATTAAAAATAAGTATTCCCAATATTGTTTTTGTTAAAAATAATATTGGGAATTTTAATTATACATCAATAAGATTTTCGTATATAATTAACATAGTAATATGCGTTAGCATAAGTGAATTTTAAGCAACGGAGTTAGTTAGGACTCGTTGGCGCCATGAGCTATGTGTTAGCATAAAGCGAATTTTAATATAGATTTTAGAGGTGATTAATCTGATAAAAGAAATAATAGTAGTCGAAGGAAGAGATGATGTAACAGCTGTTAAAAAGGCAGTAGATGCTGAACTTATAACAACAGGTGGATTTGGATTTCCAAAAGGAGTTATGAGTAGAATTAAAGAAGCACAAAAAAGAAGAGGGGTTATAATATTTACAGATCCTGATTTTGCAGGAGAAAAAATAAGAAAGAAAATAGCAGCTGAAATACCTGGATGTAAACACGCATTTTTGCCAAGACAAGAAGCCATAAAAGATGGAGATATAGGCATTGAGAATGCATCTGTTAAAAGTATAATAGCAGCTTTAAATAAAGTTAGAACAGAAAACGTACAAAAAAGAGAAGAATTTACTCAAAGAGATTTAGTTATAAATAAACTTATAGGATTTGAGGATGCATCAACAAAGAGAGATGAGCTTGGAAAAACATTAGGTATAGGATATGGAAATGCTAAGCAATTTTTAAGCAGATTGAATAATTATGGGGTAACTAGAGAAGAATTTGAAGAAGCAATTAAAAATATAGATAAATAGGAGCGATTACATGGAAAAACTTTCAACATACAGAAATACAAAAGACGTAGTAGACAAATACAAATTTAAGTTTTCAAAGTCCCTTGGACAAAACTTCTTAATCGATTCTAATATAATAGATGAAATAATAAATGGAGCAAGAATTACTGAAGATGATTACGTAGTTGAAATAGGACCGGGGATAGGTACATTGACTAAAGAAATAGCAAATATTGCAAAAAAAGTAGTGGCAGTAGAGATAGACAAAAAACTAATACCTATACTTAAAGATACATTATCTGAATGTGATAACGTAGAGGTTGTAAATCAAGATATACTAAAGGTTGATATAAAAGAACTTGTAAATGAAAAGCTTGACGGAAGACCTATAAAGCTTGTTGCAAATCTTCCTTACTATATAACAACACCTATTGTAATGAAGTTTTTAGAAGAAGATATAGTTGTAAGTGATATAGTAGTTATGGTTCAAAAGGAAGTAGCTGACAGAATGAGTGCAGTTCCATCAACTAAAGATTATGGATCATTATCTGTAGCAGTACAATATTACTGCGAACCTCATATAGTTGCAAAAGTTCCAAGAAGTATGTTTATACCTCAACCGAATGTAGATTCTACAGTAATAGCGTTAAGATCTCATGAGGAAATAAAGCATGACTTAAAGGATAAAGAATTATTCTTTAAAGTAGTAAAGGCAGCTTTCTCAAAGAGAAGAAAGACTATATTAAATGCAATAAGCTCATACGATATAGACCTTTCTAAAGAAGAAGTAAATCAAATATTAGAAGAAGCATCAGTAGACCCTAAAAGAAGAGGGGAAACTCTATCTATAGATGAGTTTGCTAATCTAGCTAATAAAGTATATGACAAATTGAACGATAAATAAGAAATTAATCAATACATTAAAATAAAGTTTAATAACTGAATTTAGCTATCTGGATTTTGTTTGTACGAAATCCAGATAGCTTTTCTTTTAATACATTCGAGAAAGTATGCATCTTATTCCCCCTTAAAACATATAAGTAATAATATAGATTTATTTCAATGGGGGGATAAAGTTGAGAAAAAGATATAAAAGAGATTATATGATACTAGAATCAAAAGACCCATCATTTAGATTAAAAGAAAAAATATCACCTAAGGCATTTGCAAAAATTGAAACAAAAGAAGAAAAAGTAAATATAATGATTTACGTTGAAAACGTAAAATATGTTAAATCAGGGTATAGAATAATTTTAATACAAGATGATTTAACTACAAAGGATATAGGAAGAGTTTTAGTTAATGAAAGTGGTAAGGGAGAATTTAAAATAAATTTTGATGAAGAAAATTTAGATGTAAAAAGTATAGCATTAACACATAAAAATAATATACCTTTAATAGGGTTTAAAGGGAAGGTTATAGACAATTACGAGGAACTTATAAATGAAAATACAAAAATAGAAGAATCAGTAGTTGAAGATTTGAATAAAGAAGATGAAATGGAGACAATTATTGATCCTATAAAAGAAAAAACAGAGGTTGAGGAAGAAGAACTAGAAAGAAAAGAAGAGCCAATAGAACTTAAACAAGAAGAACCAATAGAACTTAAACAAGAAGAAGCAGAAATAAAAGATGAAGTGAAAAATGATAAAAAAAAAAAGCAAGAAGAAACTCATTATTCACAAGAGGAAAAGAGAGAAGAAAAAATAGATAATAGTAAACACCAAGATCAAGATATAGATAGAAAAAAATATGACCAAAAATTATATCTTATACCTAGAAAACTAAAAAAATTATTAAACAAACATAAAGAAATAAAACCATTTATAAAAGATATAGATAATACGAGATGGTGGAGAATAGATGTAAATCCTCTAACTATATGCAGTTATATAATGCCTTATTTAGGATATATAAATTATATAAATTACACTATATATTCAGACGTGACATCTTTATCATACAAGTATAGACACTATATATTTGGAATAAAATATAGTTGTGATGGAAAGAGAAAGTATTATATTTATGGAATACCTGGAAGACGTAATGAACAACCAGATGAAGGTGATACTGGTTTTTGTAACTTTATACCATGTGATGACAAAAATAAAACCTATGGATACTGGATATGCTGTATAGATTGCAAAAGTAGATTAATAGCAGTACCAGACAAATAAAGTGAAACTTAATTTAAAAATACGGTAATGAATTTTTGAAACTTTAAAAATTCATTACCGTATTTTTTTGAGTAAATATATTATTCAAATCAGTTTTTATTTTAAACGAAGAATGATATAATAATTACTTGAATGAATATGGGTAAGAAGAAGGGCTGATAATATATGAAACGTTTTTGCAATGACAAAAAAATTTATTTTTTAATTATTTTAGTATTTCTATTTAGTATTATATGCTATTATATGTTATTTCAAACAATAGTAGATAATAAGAATATTATGATAAATCTAAACAATGAAAAATTACATTCTATAGTCAGCCAAATAAACAGTTATTTACAAGATGAAGAAGAAAATTTGAAGATAATAAAATATGGTTATCATTCTATGGAATCTAACAATTATAATTTTGATATAGAGGAAATAATATTAGGTATAATAAAACAAGAACAATGTATAGAAGGTGTAGGAATAATAAATAATAAAGGAATAGTTACAAATTATATAAGTAAGAATACACAACTATACGAAACCAGCTTTAATAAGCCTGTAATAGACGAAGAATATGTAGATTATATTTTATCTAAGGAAAATACCGTAGATATTATAGAAGGTATTAAAACATATAAAAATTGTATATCAATATTAAGCCCTTATAAAGATAAAGATAAGGAACTTATATTTTTTATAAATATAAATTCTCAAAAATTATTTTCAATTTTAGATAGTGCTACTAAGTATAAGAATGAATATATATTTGCAATAGATGATAATAATAATAATGTGCTACAGCCTTTTAAAATAAATACAGAAATAATAGTTAATACAAATGATAAATTAGCAAAAGATATTAAAAAAAAATTAAGACAAAACAAAAAGGGATATATAAATAGAATAAATATTAATGGGAAAGAAAATATAATTTCATATGAAAAAATAAAGGATTCTCCTTGGACTGTTTTATATGCAAAAAACATGAATAAAATATATATACCTTTGTTTGAAGAATTTATAATGAATTTAACTATATTGATATTTACAGGAATGATAATATACCTGATTATAAAGATATATTATCTTCAAATGAAAAGGGAGCAGGATTTTTGGATATATAAAAGAAAAAGAATGGAGATGTTAATTCAAATATCTGCGGGAATTGCTCATGAAATAGGTAATCCATTATCTACGATTAAAGGATATGTACAAATCAATCACGCTAAAAAACCTAGTGATTTATCACATATAGCTATAAATGAATTAAAAAAGATAGAGAATATATTAAATAAATCTTTAAAATTATCAAAACCTTTAAATCAAAACAAAAAATCTTACCAACCTCATGAAATAATAGAAGAAATACATTATTTAATAGAGGCAGCAGGTCTTTTAAAGGATGTTGATATAGAGTATAATATAGACGAATCTCTTCCTAATATAGGGTTTTCAAAGGATAACCTTAGATTTATTATAATAGACATAATTCAACATGTAATAAAAGCTCAGGATAAGAATGGATTAGTTGAAATTGGTATTCAAAAAACTAACGAACAATATATGCAATTTAATATATACAGTAATAAGTACGAAAGAGATAGAGATAAAGGATTGAACGATGATTTCATAAATATGATAAAAAAAATAATCAAATTTAATAATGGTAAGTTAGATATTATTAAAAATAAAGATGGTACAATCAATATACAAATAAAGATACCATTTGATTCAAATTAATAATACTATATATGGGTATTTAGCTTTTGGATAAAGTTGAATGCCCATTATCAAATTAGGAGGGTATTATGGAAACAAGATATGAAGAGTCAACAACCGTCACCATAAAATCTATAATAATAAATATTGTATTAACAGTTATAAAGCTATTAGCAGGTTTTTTTGGAAATTCTAATGCAATGCTTGCAGATGGTATGCATTCTGCTTCTGATATAGCTACATCTGTAGGAGTTTTAATTGGAAATAATATATCGAAAAAACCACAAGACAGAGAGCATAACTACGGTCATGAAAAGGCTGAAACATTAGTTGCATTCGTACTATCACTAATTCTGTTATTTGTTGGAGCTGAGATAGGAATTAATTCTTTTAAGCTTTTATTTAACTTAGATAAAGTTAAAACACCTAATATGCTTCCATTAATAGTTGGAATTATATCTATATTCTTTAAAGAATATCAGTATTATATAACAATAAAGGTAGCTAATAAAATTAATTCACCATCCCTTAAGGCAGATGCTTGGCACCATAGATCAGACTCTTTATCAACTATTGGAGCTTTAATAGGGATAATAGGAGCTATGTTTGGATTTAAGATTTTGGATCCACTTGCAGGAGTAGTAGTATCATTATTCGTAATAAAAGTTGGTATAGAAATATTAATGTCATCATCTAATGAACTTATGGACTATTCTATAGAAAAGGAAGAAGAAAATAAGCTTAATAATATAGCTATGAATACTAAAGGAGTTTGTAATGTAAAAAGCTTTAGAAGTAGACGTCATGGAGCCATGGCATACATAGACCTAACAATATGCGTTGATGGTAAAATCAGTGTATTTGAGGGCCATGAAATAGCACACAACGTAGAAGCAAATATAATAAATAGCACAGACAATATAAAAGCTGTTATAGTACACGTTGAACCCAAGGTGAATTGCTGTGAAAAATGCAATCATAAGACTACAATATAATGAGGTGATATAGTGAATAAAAAAGTAATAAAATCTATATTAATATTTTCGGGAATAGTATTTTTATTAAGCTTTTTCATAACCAGCTTAAAAACTAAACCAAAAGAAGAACAAGCAACAACTACAACGACTCAAGAAGTCAACCTTATGAACATTTTATTAAAAGAACAAAATATAATGTTATCAAATAAAAATATAAAAGACATAAAAATAGAAGAAGATTATTTGAATGACTTTAAATACTACATTCAAAAAAGCAAGAAAATAGAAAAAGCTGAATTTGAGGAAGTGTTAACTGGATATTCGGATGATATAAAGTTTAGCACAGACTTTAATTATATAAAAATAATGAAAAATAACGACACAAAATACTATGAAATATCAGATAAAGAAGCCAAAGGGCTAAAAAGTCTTATAGACAAAGCTATAAATACATCATTTGATACTATAAAAAAAATTCAGGACATAAAGGAAGTTCAAATATCTTATAAGGACAAGCAAAAAAAACTTGAAAACATAAAAGAATTCAATGATAAAATACATAAAAAATCAAATATAAGTGAGTACAAAGCATCAAAACTTATGGATGAGGTTAAAGAAAATTTCGATATAAACATAAAATTAAATGGTTATGAAATATATGCAAAGACACTAGGAAAAACTGGACTTGGAATATATTATAAAGACTATACGGCATATTATGAAATAGATGATACACTATATAACTACCTTTGTGATGTATTATTCATATCAAAAGATGAAAATGAATCAGATGAAATAGGATATGAATGGATTAAAACAATCAAAGTAGAAGATAAGACAAATGATATAGAAGAAGAACTAGAAGGAGAATTAAAGGACGAATTAGTAAAATATTTATTTAGTGAAATTAAAGAACCAGTTGAATTTAAGGATTATGAATTTGAAAGATACAAGCTAAAGCTTAAAGGTGATTCAAAAGAACAAGATATAACAGTATATGAGAATCATATAAAGATAAAGGATAAATATTATAAAATAAATGGAGCAGATCTGATTGTAGATTCTGTGGTTAATAATATATAAGATTTATTTAACACCAAAATAAAGGGTATTGGTACTCTAGTGAAAAATGACGCTCATTTAAATACCGCTACTTAATTAATGTTTTAATAAAATTCGCTTAGGCTCATGGCGCCAACGAATTCTAATGAATTCCGTTGCTTAAAAACTACAGATTGTGCTTTATAAAATACCCTAAAACTTCTTAAACTCCCTACGGTCAGACAAAGAAGTTTCTTAACGGATATTTTAACAGCACAATCTAAGTTTTATGGAAAAACATTAATCCAAAAGTAGCTAACATTTAAATGAGCGTCATTTTTATATTGGTAAGTAAATACTGATGATTTATATGGTACGGTGCTGTCGCAGAGTTCTATTTTAGCAATGTATCTACATGTATTCTAAGATTTACAATTATTATACTAAGTATATATTTTGATTCCTAAGCGGAGCTAACATAATTAAATTAATAACCATCTTTTTTAACTAAAATAATTAAAAAACTTTCTTAAATTGAGTTATATAAATAAATCGGTATTTAAGCCACTTTTTTCAACCCCTTGTAAAGCTCTAAATTTTGATAAAAAAGTACCTGTCAAGATCGGCTGTAAGTCTGTTTGTTTCAACCTTGACAGGTACTTTTTTATCAAGCATACTTTGGTAAGTAAAGGGATTGAAAAACATTTGTAAAAACACAAAATTATTTACATACTGCTTAATTGATTAATCTATTATAATTAAATTTTTAATTATTGCGATTAAAAACTTAAATCAATTTATCGGCAACTTCATATATACTTCCAGCCCCAGTAGTTATAACCACATCATCCTTCTTAACATGATCTCTTATATAATCAGCAATATCATCAAAATCCTTTATATAAATAACATTCTCATTATACTCCTTGATCTTTTCAACCAAATCCTTAGAATGAATAGATCCATCGTTTTTCTCTCTTGCTGCATATATATCAGTTATTATAACAAAAGAAGCATCATTAAAAGAAGCTGCGAACTCATCTAAAAGTGAAGAAGTTCTAGTATAAGTATGTGGTTGGAATATACACCATAGATTTCCACTACACATATTTTTAGCTGCTGCTAAAGTAGCCTTAACTTCTGTTGGATGATGAGCATAATCATCTATTATAGTAGCTTCATTATAAGTACCCTTGTACTCAAATCTTCTTCCGACACCTTTATACTTATATATATTATCTCTTATAATATCTACATTTACACCAGAAACTAAAGATGCGCATATAGCAGCTGTTGCATTATATATATTATGAAGTCCTGGAACGCAAAGATCGAATTTTCCAAGATTGTTATTATCAAGTGAAAGAGAGAATGAGCCATGCCCAAATTTATTAAATGAAATATCACTAATAACCATATTGTTATCAACTGATATTCCATATCGTATAATATTAGAATTTACACCATCCAAAACATCAATACAGTCGGAATCATCCCCATTCACAATGAAGTATCCATCATTAGGAAGAAGTTTACCGAATTTATTAAAAGAATCTTTAACATCATCAAGACCATCAAAATAATCAAGGTGATCTGCTTCTATATTTAAAACAATAGATACCTTAGGATTGAAATTTAAAAAGCTATCAACATATTCACAAGCTTCAGTTATAAAATTTTCTGAATTACCTATTTTAACATTACCACCTATATCCGGTAAGTTACCACCTACAAGTATAGTAGGATCAAGATTTGAATACTCAAAAATCACAGATAACATAGAAGTAGTACTAGTTTTTCCATGAGTTCCAGATACTGCTATAGAATTTTCATACTCCTTCATTATTTGACCCAAAAACTCAGCCCTAGATAAAGTATTTATATTTTTAGAATGAGATTCTTTAAGCTCCTCGTTATCATCACTTATAGCAGCTGTATAAACCACCAAATCTATATCATCAGATATGTTTTCTTTCTTGTGACCAACGAATACTCTCATACCTTGCTTTCTTAAATTATTCACAGTATCTGAATCTTTAAAATCAGAACCAGAAACCACATATCCTTTATTTAAGCATATCTTAGCTAGTGCACTCATGCTTATTCCGCCTATTCCTATAAAGTGTATATGCATCTAAAATCATCCCTCCTTAATAACTGATATTATGTTATAATGAAAAAGTCTATATCTAAAAATTTTATAAAATAGACTTTTTGAAATACAATAATATAAAATCGATAAAACACATATGATTTACATTTATTTGAAAAAATTACAAATAATAAATTACATCTATTATTATTAATATGTATAAAACGTAAATTCTATTATAACATAATAATATATTTTAGTGGTTGAGTTGTATAAATTTATTGTGCAAAACAATTTAACAGGAGGTAGTATATGAAATTTAAAAGAACTGAAAGAATTGGAGCAATAGTTAAAATACTTTCAGACAATCCAAATAAAGTATTTACGCTAAGCCATTTTACAGAAAAATTTAATGCTGCAAAATCAACTGTAAGTGAAGATATATTGGTCGTAAAAAATGTATTTGAAAAACTAGACTTAGGAAAAGTCATAACAATAGCAGGAGCTGCAGGTGGAGTTAAATATATTCCAAAAATATCAGCCAAAGATAATGAACTTTTCTTAAATGAACTGTGTAAGAAGATAGATGACCCATCTAGAATTTTATCAGGAGGATTTTTATACTTAATAGATCTTATATATAGTCCAGAGATATCATCAAAAATAGGTAAGATATTTGCATCATACATAGATTATAGTGAAGCTGATTATATAGTTACAATAGAGACAAAAGGTATACCTATGGCACTTATGACAGCAAAAGCTATGAATCTACCTCTTCTTATAATAAGAAAGGATACAAAGGCATCAGAAGGTTCATCTCTTAACATAACTTATGTATCAGGAAGCAAGAATATAGTTCAAACTATGACACTTCCTAGAAAGGCCTTAAAAGAAGGATCTAAGGTAATACTAATAGATGACTTCATGAGAGGTGGAGGAACATTAAAAGGTATGCAGGATCTTATGAATGAATTTAATGCTGAAGTTATAGGAAAAGGAGTTTTAATATCTACAACTACTCCTAATGAAAAACTTGTAAAAGATTACGTATCTTTAATAGACCTAAAAGGAATAGACGAATCAAATGGAACTATAAATGTTGAACCGAATAAAAACTTTATAACAGATTAGTCAAAAAATTGGCTTCATGCTAACGCATGGCTCATGTCGCCAACGAGTCTTACGGTCTCGGTTGCTTAAAATAGTTGCAAATTTAGTAATTTAATCAACGTTATCTATAAATTGAAAATTTTATAATTTTCTAGTAAGTAAAAAATGCAATTTTTATAAAAATTGCATTTTTTTTATTTGAAAATAAAATAAAAAAATAATGTGTTAAAATCAGTAAGTATTACATAAAAATTGTAAAAAAATTAAAAGGGAATTGAAAAAGTTTGTAGAATATATTACCATAGAATATATTACCATAGAATATATTAATAACGATGTAACTTTTTATAATGAGTAGGGAATTATATTCATATTTAAATTATAGGTAAGTATAATTTCCGTTACGAATTTCAAAAAAGTATACATTTAAAACATTCAAAGAAAGACTTTTTTATAAAGGGGAGTGGGTATTTTGGAAATAACAGACGTTAGAGTAAGAAAGATAACAGATGATGGTAAGATGAAAGGTATTGTATCTGTTACTTTTAATAATTTATTTGTGGTACATGATATAAAAATTATAGAAGGACAAAATGGTCTTTTTATAGCTATGCCAAGCAGAAAAATAACAGAAGGCGAGTTTAGAGACATAGCTCATCCTATTAACTCTCATATGAGACAAGTACTTCAAGACAGCATACTAAATGCTTACGAGGAAGCTTTAGCTAAAATGGAAGTTGCAATGGAATAATATAAAATTGATAAATATACTTATATTGTTAAGAAAAAAATCTTAATAGTATAAGTATTTTTTTTTGAGTTTTCTAAAGATTTTCAAAAAATCAAAATCGAACGAAATATATAATATCCATTATTTTATATCGTATTATTATGTACTTTTTGGACAAAAAATGCTATAGTATTTAAGTGAAAGTGATACACTAATATGTACATGAGGTGAAATTATGAATTTAAAATCTATAATACTTGCTGCTGGTAAGGGAACTAGAATGAAATCTAAGCTTCCTAAAGTATTGCATAAAGTATGTGGAACTGAAATGGTAAATCATGTTATAAACATAGCTATGAAGGCTGGATGCAGTGAAAATGTAGTGATTCTTGGACATGAAGCCCAAATGGTTAAAGACAATCTAAAAGATACTGTAAAAACTGCTATACAAGAAAAACAGTTAGGAACAGGACATGCTGTTATAATGGCTAAAGATCATATAAAAGAAGATGATAAAATAGTAGTTTTATGCGGGGATACACCTCTTATAAAAGAGTCTACTCTACAAAGGCTATTTGATTATCACAAAGAAAATAAATGCGTTGCAACTGTTTTAACTACGAAGGTAGATAATCCTACAGGATATGGCAGACTAATAAGAGATGCTAATGAAGATGTATTAAAAATAGTTGAACAAAAAGACGCGACAGAAGAAGAAGCAAAGGTTAATGAAATAAACTCTGGTATATACTGCTTCAATGGAAAAGAGCTTAAAATGAGTTTATCTAAGATATCTAATAATAACAATCAAGGTGAATACTACCTTACAGATGTAATAGAAATCTTAAAGAATGAAGGGCATAAAGTAGGGGCTTATGAAGGCTCGACTATAGAAGAATTAATGGGTGTAAACTCAAGAGTAGACCTTCAAAGAGCAGAGAACATACTAAAAAATAGAATCAATCAATACCATATGGAAAATGGAGTTACTATAATAGATACTAACAATACATATATAGAATGTGATGTTAAAATAGGGATGGATACTATAATATATCCAGGAACTATAATAAAAGGAAATACTACAATAGGAGAAGATTGTACAATAGGATCTAATTGTAGAATCGAGAATTCTTTAATAAATAATAATGTTAAAATCCAATCATCTACTATAATTGACAGCACTGTTGGAAATAATACAACAGTTGGACCATATGCATACTTAAGACCCAACAGCTCAATAGGTGAGAATGTAAAAATAGGAGACTTCGTAGAAGTTAAAAACTCTACAATAGGAGATAATTCAAAAGCGTCTCATTTAGCTTATATAGGAGATGCAAGTGTTGGTAAAAATGTCAACATAGGATGTGGAGTAGTTTTTGTAAACTATGATGGAAAAAATAAATTTAAATCAATTGTTAAAGATAACGCCTTCATAGGATCAAACTGTAATTTAGTAGCTCCTGTTACAGTTGAAGAAAAAGGATATGTAGCTACAGGATCTACTATAACAGATGATGTTCCAAATGGATCTTTGTCAATAGCAAGAGCAAAACAAGTTAACAAAAAAGGTTGGGTAGATAAAAAAGGTATATTTAAAAAATAATTATATACAAAATTCTTCTGGGAGGTTATTCATATATGAATACTAGTGGTAGTGAAATCAAAATTATTACAGGAAACTCTAACCCTGAACTTGCAAAGAAAATAGCTGAGCATTTAAATGCAGACATAGCAAAAACTGATGTATCAACATTTAGTGATGGAGAAATATCTGTAAACATTCAAGAAACAGTGAGAGGAACAGACGTATTCGTTATTCAATCAACTAATAGTCCAGTAAACAATAACTTAATGGAATTATTAATTATTATTGATGGATTAAAAAGAGCATCAGCAGGTAGAATTACAGCTGTAATACCGTATTATGGATATGCTAGACAAGATAGAAAAGCAAAATCTAGAGATCCAATCACAGCGAAATTAGTTGCAAACTTAATAACAGCTGCGGGAGCAGATAGAGTACTTACTATGGACTTACATGCTGCTCAAATACAAGGATATTTCGATATACCAGTAGATCATTTACTTGGAGTACCAATACTTGCTAAATACTTTAAAGAAAAACAAATAGAAGATTTAGTAATTGTATCACCAGACCTTGGAAGTGTTACAAGAGCCAGAAACTTTGCTAATCAATTAGATGCACCAATCGCTATAATAGATAAGAGAAGACAACAGGCAAATGTATCTGAGGTTATGAATATAATCGGAGATATAGAAGGTAAAAATGTAATATTAGTAGACGATATGATAGATACTGCAGGAACAATAGTTAATGGAGCTAATGCTTTAAAAGAATTTGGAGCAAAAGAAGTATATGCTTGTTGTACACATCCTGTTTTATCAGGACCTGCAATAGAGAGAATACAAAATTCGGTTATAAAAGAGCTTATAGTTCTTGATACTATAAACTTGCCAGAAGACAAAAGAATAGACAAGATAAAGGTACAATCTGTTGCACCGATACTTGCAAGCGCTATAAATAAAATATTCTCAAATGAATCTGTAAGTTGTTTATTCAAATAAAAGAAATGGCTATTTAGCCATTTTTTTTGTTTTTAGGAATATATTAATAGAAGAATAGGGAATAGTGCAAAAAGTATGAAAAAAACATAAATATATGTTAAAATTAGATATGAAAGTATAATATAAGCATAAGGAGGAATTAAGACATGAAATTGGGAATAAAAAATAAAATGATAATAATGTTTACAGTTCTTATCAGTATTCCTTTGATAGTTCTTGGAATAAGTTCTTATAAAAAAAGTATATCTATAATAGATGAAGATTTAAAGGAACTTACATCTAGTACTATGAATGGAATAGAGATATCTATAGATAATTACTTGAATGGGTATAATGAAAGTATAAATATGATATCAAATAATATAGATGTCAAATCAATAGCAGAACATCCAGAATATGAAGAATTTATGATGCATATTTTTAAAGATTTTATAGATTCACATAAAGACTCTATATCTATATATTTAGGACTTGAAGATAATAGTATGTATACATATCCTCATGCTGAATATGAAGATGGATTTGATCCAAAGCAAAGACCGTGGTATAAAAATGCAGTTGAAAAAAACTCTATATCATGGACAGAGCCATACATAGATGTACATAGTAATAAATTAGTAGTAACGGCATCTGTACCTATATATGATACTAACAATAATTTTATAGGGGTTATAGGTATAGATATAGATCTTGATACACTATCAAAAAATATAAATAAGATGACTATAGGGAGTAATGGATATCCTATTCTTATATCATCTGATAAGATAATGATGAGTCACAAAAATCCTGAAAAAATAGGTGAATTTATAGACTCTAAGGATATAGCAAAGGCACTTGATGATAATAAAACTAGCGTAGAATATGAACATGAAGAAGATGGAAAATCAAAGTTGAAGTATGCAGAATTTAAGACTATGGAATCAACTGGATGGACAATAATAGGAAGTATGTATATTGATGAAATATATAATAAAGCTTATGATATGTTAAAAAAATCTTTAATAGTTGGATTGTTATTTTTATTAATAGCGATATCTATAGCTTACATATTCTCTAACTATATAACTAAACAAATAAGACTTATAATAGAACATGCTCAAAATGTAGGATCGGGTGATTTAACAGTACAATCTAGAATTAAAACTGGAGATGAATTTGAAGAACTTGCTGATATATTTAATGGCACAATGAATACATTAAGAGGATTGATAACTAATATAACTGATGTGACTATTAATGTAAGAGAATCATCTGAAAATCTAGCCGCAATAGCAGAAGAAAGTAGTGCAACTTCAGAACAGGTGGGAGCTACTATTGAAGAAATAGCAAGTGGAGCTGTGTCTCAAGCTCAAGAGGCTGAAAAAGGATATGAACTAGTAGAAGGTCTTGCAAGTAAGTTTGATGAATTAAATCAAAATACTAACGATATGTTTAAGTCCGCTGAAAATGTGGCTAATTCAAATGTGGCTGGATTTGAAGCTGTTGAAGAATTAATCGAAAAAACTAATAAAAACTCAGATGCTACTCTTAAAGTAGAAGAAGCTATAGTAGAGTTTAATAAAAAATCTCACGATATAGAAAATATATTGAATACGATAACAAATATAGCAGACCAGACTAATTTATTAGCACTTAATGCATCTATAGAGGCAGCAAGGGCTGGAGAACATGGTAAGGGATTTGCAGTTGTAGCAGATGAAATAAGAAAGCTTGCAGAGGGTTCAAGAGTTGCAACGGATGATATAAATAATATAATAGATAATTTAAGAAAAGATAGTGATAATGCTGTGAGTATTATGAATGAAGTAAAAGAAGTATCAAAAGAACAAGTAGATTCAGTTAACAAGGTTAATGATTCATTCAATGTTATATCAAGGTCTGTTGGAGATATAGCTTATAAGATATCTTCTATAAGTGATTTTATAAGGAATATGAATAAAGAAAAAGATTTGATAGTAGAGTCAATACAAAATATAGCAGCAGTATCAGAAGAAAGTGCATCATCATCTGAAGAGGTTAATGCTTCTATGCAACAACAGTCAGTAGCAGTTGAAGAAGTAGCAAAGCTTGCAGATAATCTTAATGGTCTTGCTATGAAGCTTACAGATGAAATAAAGGTATTTAAAATATAATTGTTATAAAAGATTAGAATTAATAACTGAATTTAGTTGTTAAGCTCAAAATGACACTCATTGAAATAACGCTACTTAGTCAATATTTTAATAAAACTACAAATTATGCTTTATAAAATATCCTAAAACTTCTTAAACTTCCTTTGGTCAGACAAAGAAGTTTCTTAACGGATATTTTAACACCACAATTTAAGTTTTATAGTAAAATATTAACTAAAAGTAGCTAACATTTAAATGAGCGTCATTTTTAATTGTCATGTAAATTGTATGATTTTAAACTTATTCATGATATTGGCAAGAAAACATAAGTAAAAACTATTTTGAGCAACGGAGTCCGTTAGGAATCGTGGGCTACAGCAGTAATGAGGTAGGATCAATTTTAGTTTATAGGTATTAATATTAAAAAACTGTCTATAAAAATGTTAGTGAATGATTTTAGATATTTTGATAAAGATATCGTTGTATTCACGGTATTTTTGTAGACAGTTTTTAATAACCTACATAAATCAACAGCGTAGAGGTATTTTAACGTTTTTTCTTTTGAATTAAGCATATGAATTTGTTTTTATATTGTAATATAAAAATTTTTAAATATGTTATAATAATATAGTTACCAAAAATGCAAAAACAGGAGGATTTTAAATGTATGTAGTAGTAGGACTTGGGAATCCAGGGAAGCAATATGATAAAACAAGACACAATGTTGGATTTGATGTTATAGATATTTTAGCAAAGGATAATAATATACAAGTTAACAAAATAAAGCATAAAGCTATTATAGGAGAGGGAAGAATAGGAACTGAGAAAGTAATACTTGTAAAGCCACAGACTTTCATGAATTTAAGTGGACAAAGCTTACTTGATATATATAGTTTCTATAAACTAGAGCCTGATAATATAATAGTTATATACGATGATATAGATCTTGACGTGGGTAAAATTAGAATAAGAAAAAAAGGAAGCGCTGGTACTCATAACGGAATGAGATCTATAATATATAATCTTAAATTTGATGATTTTAAAAGAATAAGAGTAGGTGTATCAAGACCTCAAAATGGTCAAGACCTAGCTTCATTTGTGCTGTCTAAATTTAAAAAAGAAGAGATGGATTCTTTAAATGAAAGTCTACAAAGATCAGCATACGCTGTTGAAGCTATAATAAAAGAGGGAATTGATGTATCTATGAATAAATATAATGGTTAATGAAAGGTGATAAATATGAATAATATCTTCACATATCCATTGAATAATTCTTTGGCATTTAATACTCTATTAGAAATGATAAATAATAAGAGGTCTCCTCTTTTGATAAATGGACTAATACCTTCTCAAAGAACTCATATGAGCTATAGTATTATAAATAAATTAAATAGACAGGCTATAATAATAACTCATAGTGACCTTGAAGCTAAGAATATATATGAAGATTTGAATTTTTATATGGGAGATAAAGCTGTATATTTACCTTTTGAAGAAATATTGTTTTATTTCTTAGATGCAAAGGATAGACAAGAAGAGTCTAAGAGGATGAAAGTTCTATTAAAGCTTGTAAAAGAAGAAAACATAGTAATTGTATGTTCAATAGAGGCAGTACTCAAAAAATATATACCAAAAGATGTATTTAAAAATAATATATTGAAATATACTATGGATGATACTATAAATATAGATGAACTATCATCAAAGCTTGTAAGGCTTGGGTATGAAAGAGTTAATAAGGTTGAGGGAGTAGGACAGTTTAGTATAAGGGGTGGAATAATAGATATATACTGTGCAAATACAGACTACCCTTTGAGAATAGAATTATTCGATGATGAAATAGATTCTATAAGAATGTTTGATATAATATCTCAAAAATCGATAGAGAAGATAACAGAGTTTGAGATAATACCATCAAGAGAGATTCTATATCCAGATGATATAGAGAAAACTCTAGATAATCTTCAAAATGAAATAAAAGATGATACTAGTGATGATGTTCACTCTAATATGTTAAAGATAAAAGAACTTATGTACTTTGAAGGACTTGAAAATTATATAGATTATATGTATGAAGATCAAGACAAAAGTATATTCTCTTATCTAAAAAAAGATGCTTTAATTATATTTAATGAACCTGAGAGAATAAAAGAAAAGTCTCAAAACTATTATGAAGAATTTGAGTCAAACTACAAGGTCAACTTAGAAAGACATACTGTTTTATCATCTCAAATAAATTTGATAAATAGATTTGAAGAATTAGATTATTTCATTAAGGATAGGTTTATAATACAAAATAGTGTGTTATCAAAGCAAGTAGAGGAATTTAAGCCAAATAGTATAATTAATTTTAATTCAAGAGAAATAACAGTATTTAATTCAAAAATGGAATTATTTATAGATGAAATAAATAATCTAAAAAAACAAGGATACAAAATACTAATAGTACCTGGATCTTTGGAAAAATCCAAAAAAATATATAATGACTTACTAGACTTAGGAGTTGAAGTTATATTTTCAAAAGATAAAGGTTCTCAAATTAAAAGTTCTCAAATAATGATAACTCCAGGAAGTATATCAGAAGGTTTCTTATGTAGTGATTTTAAGTATGCTTTAATAACTGATAAAGAAATATTTGGAGTTCACAAAAGAATATCTCAAAAGAAAAAGAAGAAGTTCAAGAATGGGAGAAAGATAGAAAGTTTCTTAGAACTTAGTGTTGGAGATTATGTGGTACATGAGGGCCATGGAGTAGGAAGATATGCTGGAATTGAACAATTAAAAGTAGAGGGAATTAAAAAAGACTACATAAAAATAATTTATGCAAACTCAGATAGTTTGTTTGTTCCAACTGATCAAATGGATAAGGTTCAAAAGTATATAGGTCAAAATGTTGAGAATGTAAAACTAAATAAGCTTGGAAATAATGAATGGTCAAAGGCAAAAAATAAGGTTAAAAAATCAATAGAAGATATGACAAAGGATTTAATAGAACTTTATGCAAAAAGGAAAAAAGCAAAAGGATATGTATACAACGAGGATACCCATTGGCAAAGAGAGTTTGAATCTTTATTCCCGTTTGAAGAAACTGGGGATCAGATAAAGGCAATAGAAGATGTTAAATCGGATATGCAGTGCGATAAGGTAATGGATAGGCTAATATGTGGAGATGTTGGTTATGGAAAAACAGAGGTAGCAATAAGAGCGGTATTTAAAGCTTGTATGGAATCAAAACAGGTAGCGTTCTTGGTGCCGACTACAATATTAGCTCAACAACACTTTAATACATTCGAAAAAAGATTTGAAGATTTTCCTATAAGGGTAGAAGTTTTAAGTAGATTTAAAACTCCAAAGCAACAAAAACAAATAATTGATGATATTAAAAAAGGACTTGTAGATGTTGTAATTGGAACTCATAGAATAATATCTAAGGATATTGAATTTAAGCAACTAGGACTTATAGTAATAGATGAGGAGCAAAGATTTGGAGTTAAGCATAAAGAAAAGCTTAAAAAATTAAAAGCATCAGTGGATGTATTAACTCTTTCTGCAACGCCTATACCGAGAACTTTACATATGTCACTTAGTGGTATAAGAGATATGTCTTTAATAGAGGAGCCACCTCAAGAAAGACATCCTGTACTTACTTATGTTGTTGAATCTAAAGAAAGCATTATAGCTGATGCAATAGAGCGAGAAATATCAAGAGGAGGTCAGGTATTTTTTGTTTACAATAGAGTTGAGGGCATTGAGAGAATAGCTACCCTTATAAAAAAACTCGTACCATCTGCAAGAGTGGCCCTTGGGCATGGAAAGATGAGTGTTAGAAATTTAGAAAAGATAATGATAGGATTTCTTGAAAAAGAATATGATGTATTGGTTTGTACTACAATAATAGAAACTGGAATGGACATCCAAAATGCAAATACAATAATAATATACGATGCAGACAAAATGGGACTATCTCAGCTTTATCAGTTAAGAGGAAGAGTTGGAAGGTCATCAAGACAGGGATATGCTTATTTTATGTATGAAAAAAATAAAATGCTAAGTGAGGTAGCAGAAAAAAGACTTAAAGCTATAAAGGAATTTACTGAATTTGGTTCAGGATTTAAAATAGCTATGAGAGATCTTGAAATAAGAGGAGCAGGAAATATACTGGGATCTCAACAACATGGTCATATGGCGGTAATAGGATATGATCTTTATGTCAAAATGCTAAATGAATCTATAAGAAAAGTAAAAGGCGAAGATGTAGTTGAACAAATAGATACAGAAGTAGATTTAAATGTAAATGCTTATATACCTGGTAATTATATAGAAGATGAGAGAACCAAGATTGAGATATACAAAAAAATAGCAGCTATAGAGAATAAGAAAGACAAAGATGATATAGAAGAAGAAATAGAAGATAGATTCTCTGATATACCTATTCCTCTTAAAACTTTAATAATGATAGCATATATTAAAGCACTTGGAAAACAGCTAAAAGTAGAATCTATAAAGCAGCTAAAAGATACAGTATATCTAAAACCGTATTATAAATTTAAACCCAAGGAAAAAAATCATTACAAATTGATTACAGAAATTGCTAACGTTTTGGAAAAGATGATATAATAACCTTGTTAAAAAAAATGAGAGGATGTTTGATATGAAAAAAATAATGGTGGCACTGCTTATGGCTTTAATGGTATTCTCGCTTACAGCATGTAGCTCGAAAGAATCAAAAGACGTAGTCGCTAAGGTTAATGATAGAGTAATAACTGTTAGTGAATACGAAAAGACGCTAGCTATGTATAAAAAGAATTTTGAGGGAATATATGGACCAGATATATGGACTAAAGAAATTGAAAAAGGAAAGACAGTAATAGAGGTTATAAAAGAACAAGTTCTTAACAATATGATAAATGATGAGGTAGTTTATCAAGCGGCTCAAAAAGAAAATATATCTGTAGAAGATAAAGACTTAGATGCTCAGCTTAAACAATTCAAAACTCAACTTGAATCAAATGAAGAATTTAAGAACTTCTTAAAAGAAAATAATATAGACGATCAATTCTTAAAGAATCAACTTAAAAAAGATATATTAATATCTAAATACAAAGAAAATTATATAGGATCTTTAGAAATGAACGACGAGAAATTAAAAGAGTACTATGAGACTAACAAAGAAAAGTACAAAAAAGAAGAAGTAAAAGCTTCTCATATACTATTTAAGACTGTTGGGGACGATATGAAGCCTGTATCAGATGCAGACAAAAAGGCAGCAAAGAAAAAAGCTGATGATATATTAGTAAGAGCAAAGAATGGAGAAGACTTTGCATCTCTTGCTAAAGAATACTCAGAAGATACTGTTTCAGGAAATAATGGTGGAGATCTTGGATATTTTGGAAAAGGCGTTATGGTTCCAGAATTTGAAAAGGCAGCTTTTGAAATGAAAACTGGAGAAATATCTGATTTAGTAGAGAGTCAATTTGGATACCATATAATAAAGGTTATTGATAAAGTGAATGAAATTATACCTTTTGAAGATGTTAAGGATCAAATAAAGGCTACTATAGAAACTGATTCATATAAAGAAAAGATTGAACAGCTTGAAAAAGGTAATAAAATTGAAAGACATGAAAAGAATATAAAGAAATAAATTAAAGGGGCTATCTTACGATAGTCCTTTTTTGTTAATAAATTACATTAATAAAAAAGACTATATAGAGCAAATTATTACAGAGTATAGTTTTTTTGAAGGGAGATATTTGGATGAGGAAAGTAATAATTTGCATATTAATTGTTATATCTACTTCATTGACTATATTTGCTGAGGATAATTATAATAAGCCACTTATAGTAATCAATGAAGATTTAATATATTACGAGAATATTTCTCCTCAGATAAAGTGTGGAACTACATTTCTTCCGATAAAGATGTTTGCGACATCTATAAATGGGATTATAAAGTGGGATGAAGAGGAAGATATTGCTACTATAATAAAGGGCGATAAAAAAGTAGAAATAGATTTTGATAATGAAATAATAATAACTAATGATGGTAATTGTATAATATGTAATATGTATGTAGAAGATGGATGCTTGATGATACCGTTTAAATCTATAGCAAGCTATTTTGGATATACAGTTTCTTATATAGAAAGTGAGAACATAATAAGGGCTACTGATAATGATTCAGTTATAAGCGATGAAAGCTTGATTGAGAAATTAAAAAATAAAATTTTTAAGTGTAGAAACAAAAATAATAATAATAAAGAAGAACAGAAGATCGCTTATATAACATTTGATGATGGACCCTCTTTATATACTCAGGATATACTTAAAAGCCTTAAAATGTATAATTCAAATGCAACTTTTTTTGTACTATCAAGTAGTATAAAAAAATATCCAGATGAACTCGAAAAGATAGTTGAAGGTGGACATAGTATAGGACTTCATGGAGTGAGTCATGATGTAAAACAAATTTACAAATCACCTGTAAGTTTAGTTACAGAGATGCAAAATGACTCAAAGGTTGTTATGAGCAAAATCGGTTTCACATCAAACGTTATAAGAACTCCATACGGAAGCTTCCCGTATATGACTAAAGAATATAGAGATGCTTGTGTAAGTGAAGGATATAGAATATGGGATTGGAATGTAGACAGCAAAGACGCACTTGGAAAAAATATAAAACCGAGCATAATAATAAAAAATGTCATACAACAAGTTCAAGAACATGAAAAAAATAAGATAGCCCCTATAATTCTTATGCACGAGACCCTGAGTTCATCTATTGCTCTTCCTCAAATACTGAATTATTTAACCAAAAATGGATACAAAGTTATAGCAATAGATTACAATGAAGATCCTGTTAATTTTTGGAATGATTCTAGATAATTAAAATAATTTAGCATATGTGGAAAAAATTTTGTATATTTTTTTACTTTTGGTAAAAAATATATTTACACATATATTATGGAGGGATGAAGATGAGAGCTACAGGAATTGTTAGAAGAATAGATGATTTAGGAAGAGTTGTTATACCAAAAGAGATAAGAAGAACACTTAGAATAAGAGAAGGAGATCCTCTTGAAATATTTACTGCAAAGGATGGAGAAGTAATACTTAAAAAATATTCTCCTATTGGTGAAATGAATGAATTTGCACAGGAATATAGTGAAACATTGGCCGAACACACTGGATTTAGTGTTGTTATAACTGATTTAGACAGTGTAATATCAGTATCTAGATTATCTAAGAAGGAATATAAAGATAAGGCTATAAGTCAAGAATTAGAAGACTTAATAGAGAGTAGAGCATCAAATCTTGCTAAGGATAATAAGACTGTTCCTGTATTTAAAGGAGATTCTACGGAGTATAACAATCAAGTTATAATGCCGATAATAAGTGAAAGTGGAGATGCAGTTGGTGCCATTATAGTTGCAAATAAAGAAGAAGGTGAAATAACTGAAAATGATGAAAAATTAATAAAGGTTGCAGCTTCTTTCTTAGGAAAACAAGTTCAGTAATGATAAAGTAAAAAGGAGAATCCTAATAATAAAGGTGACTCCTTTTATTTTTTTAGCTAAGGAATTATACAATACTTATAGATATAAAACTTAAAATATGATATATTAACAATTGGTTTATATAGTTGACTTCTTAATGATTGGGGGGAGTAAAGTGACAAAAAATTCGTTTTTAAAAGGTGCTTTTATATTAGGAATGGCAGGTGTTGTAGCAAATATTTTAGGAGCTATATTTAGAATACCTCTTGGAAGAATAATAGGATCTGAAGGTCTGGGGTATTATCAAGCTGTATTTCCTATATATATAATGTTACTTAATGTTTCAGCAGCGGGATTTCCTACTGCAATATCACAACTGGTATCTCAAAAAATAGCGCTAAATGATTATAAAGGCGCTCATAATATATTTAAAACATCGTTTTCGGTATTGTTTTCAGTTGGGTTTATAAGCTTTTTAATACTATTTATTGGAGCAGATTATATTGTAAATAATATAATAAAAAGTCCAAAAGCATATTATAGTATGAGGGCAACAGCTCCAGCTTTATTATTGGTGCCGATAATGTCTACATTTAGGGGATATTTTCAAGGAAGACAGGATATGACTCCTACTGCTGTATCTCAGATAATGGAGCAGCTTGGTAGGGTAGTTATAGGTATATGCTTGGCGCTTATTTTACTTCCAAAGGGAACTAAGCTTGCAGCAGCAGGAGCATCGTTTGGAGCTACAACAGGTGCAATACTTGGAACACTTTACATATTATCTGTTTATATAAAGAAAAAAAGTACAATAAAAGAAGAAATAAGCAGTAGTAAAGTACATGAGCAGGAAACTAAGTCTGAAATAGTTAAAAAGCTTCTTTCGATAGCAATACCTATAACAATAGGGAGTACAATACTTCCTATAATGAATCTTATAGATTTGGGTATAGTTATAGGGAGACTTCAGTCTGTAGGATATTCATACGATAAAGCAAATATTTTATATGGACAATTAAATGGTATGGCAGCATCTCTTATCAATTTTCCATACGCTATAACTACGGCTCTTAGTATGAGTATGGTTCCTTCTGTATCATATTTTTACACTGTAAAGGATAATGAAGGTTTAACTAACAATATAAAAACGGGAGTTAGGGTTGCTTTACTTATTGGACTTCCAGCGTCGTTTGGACTAGCAGTTCTTTCAACTCCATTTATGCAAATGCTTTATCCGAATGAGCCATCATCAGTTGGACAAATGCTTTTATATTTGTCTATGTGTGTGGTTTTACTTGGACTTATTCAAGCATTTACTGCTGTACTTCAAGGAATAGAAAAAACACATATACCTGTAATTAATTTATCTATAGGGGCTATATTTAAGATTGCTTTGACATATATATTAATAGCTGTACCCGATTTAAATGTAAAAGGAGCACCAGTAGCATCTTTAATATCTTATATAGTTATATTGATACTTAATTACAGATACATAAAAAAACACGTTAAGGTAGAATTTGATACAGTATACTTCATAGTAAAGCCTTTAATGTCTGCAACTATTATGGCTACACTTGTAAGTATTTCTTACAATGGAGTATTAATTATAGCAGGAAATACGCTAGCTTGCCTTGTATCGGTGGTAGTAGGAGGAATTGGATATGGATTAGCTCTTATAAAGACTAATAGTATATCTAAGGAAGAAATCCTTATGATGCCTAAAGGAGAAAAATTATATAAGATTGTTAGGAAGATTAGTTAAAAATGGAGGGGTAGTATGAGCAAAAATTCCTTTTTAAAAGGAGCTTTTATATTGGCTGTAGCAGGTATGATTGTCAAAATACTTGGAGCGTTTTTTAGAATACCTCTTGGAAATATAATAGGATCGGAGGGTCTGGGATACTATCAAAGTGCATACCCTGTATATGTTTTACTTCTTACGATATCATCTGCGGGTTTTCCAACAGCTATATCAAAGCTTGTATCAGAAAAGGTTGCTGTTAATGATTATAGTGGGGCGCATAGAATATTTAAGGTATCTTTTATAGCTCTCATATTAACGGGTATAGTAACCTTTAGTATACTGTTCTTTGGATCTGACTATATAGTAACTTATATGAAGAACCCAAAGGCTTATTATTCTATGATAGCTATATCGCCTGCCTTATTATTCGTACCTATAATGGCGGGATTTAGAGGGTATTTTCAGGGAAGACAGAATATGACTCCAACTGCGATGTCGCAGATAGTCGAGCAAACTTTTAGAGTTGGTCTGGGTCTATATTTAGCATTTTTCTTTTTTCCAAAGGGAACAGAGTATGCAGCAGCAGGAGCATCATTTGGGGCGACATCAGGAGCTTTTATTGGAAGTTTATTTATGATAGTTATGTATATAGCAAACAGTAAGAAAATAAAAAAAGAATTAACATATAATACTTCAAAAAGAAGAGAGAGCACCAAAGAGATAATAAATAAGTTATTAATAATAGCTGTACCTATAACTATAGGAAGTGCTATTATGCCTATTATGAATATGATAGATGCTGCTATGGTTATGAGAAGGCTTCAAGATGGTGGGGTTACATATCTTGATGCTACAAAACTTTATGGTCAATTAACAGGAATGGCGGCAACTTTAATTAACCTTCCTCAGGTACTTACTATGGCGCTTTCTATGAGTCTTGTACCTGTCATATCTCATTCATTTGCCATAAATAATATAAACAAGGCAAGAGTAGATGCAAAAGCTGGTATTAGAGTAGCGCTTCTTATAGGGCTTCCTGCAGGATTTGGTCTTGCATCATTATCAACGCCTATAATGCAAATGCTTTATCCAAAAGAGCCATCTTCAGTCGGTCAAATACTACTATTTTTATCTATGGGAGTAATATTTTTGAGTTTAATTCAAACTTTAACGGGTATACTTCAAGGTATGGCAAAGGCTTATATTCCAGTTATAAACTTATTTATAGGGGCTATTGTAAAGGTTATTATAAGCTATACATTAATACCTATACCTTGGTTTAATGTTAACGGTGCTGCTATTGGAACGGTAAGTGCGTATATAGTAGCAACTGTACTTAATTTCTATTATTTAAAGAAAAACATGGATATAAAGTTTGGTTTTAAAGATTTTGTATTGAAACCTTTGATATCAGTTATTATAATGAGTATATGTGCGATATTTACATATAATATTTTATATAGGTTCTTTGGAAACTCTATATCATGTCTTGGAGCTATAACTTTATCAGGATTTGTATATGTAGTAATGCTTCTTTTGACAAAGGCTATTACTAAGCATGAGATTTTAATGATGCCAAAAGGAAAGTTGATTTATAAGATTCTTCATAGAGCTAGATTGATGTAGAGTTAATAACTAATATTTGGTTGAGTCCGAAAATTATACTCATCAAAATAACGCTACTTAGTTAAAATTTTGATTAAACTACAGATTCTGCTTTATAAAATATACTAAAAGTTCTAAACTCCCGTTGGTCGGACAACGAACTTTCTTAACGTAGATTTTAACAGCATAATCTAAGTTTAATAGCAAAATATTAACCAAAAGTAGCTAACATTTTAATGAGCATAATTTTTAAGTATAGTACCTAAATTTTGAGTAGATTTAAGAAAAAATATTTAAAAAAAATCTTTACTTATTATTGAAAATTACACGATTAATGTATAGAAGGTGAAATTATGGGAAGTATTCATATAATAGGGTTAGGTCCTGGAGAGTTTGATTTATTGAGCTTTGGAGCTTATAATAAGTTAAAGAATGGATCTAATATATATTTCAGAACTAATAAGCATCCTGTGGTGGATGATTTGATAAAAGAGGGAATACAGTTTGAATCACTTGATTATTTTTATGAGAGGGAAAAAGATTTTGATGAAGTATATAAAAATATAAGTGAATATATAATAAATAAAGCTGAAGTTGACGATATTATATATGCTGTTCCTGGTCATCCGAGGGTTGCTGAAAAAACAGTTGAGATAATACAAAGCTATGCAGATGAAAACAATATAGATATAAATGTAATACCTTCTATGAGTTTTGTAGATGCTATGTTTGATTTTTTAGAGGTAGATCCTGTTCATGGATTTAAGCTTATAGATGCTTTTAATATAAAAAATGAAAAAATAGATATAGATTCGAGTTTGATAATAACTCAAGTTTATGATAAATTTATAGCATCTGAGGTTAAATTAAACCTTATGAACTATTATGATGATGAACAAGATGTGTATATAGTAAAAGGAGCAGGTATTAAAAAAATCCAGCAAAAACATAAGGTAAAGCTTTATGAGTTAGATAGACTAGATGAATTTGATTATTTAACTAGTTTGTACGTTCCAATAGCTTCTGTTAAGAAGTACAAGGATATATTTGACCTTCAAAACATAATGCAGACTCTAAGAGGCGAAGGTGGATGTGATTGGGATAAAAAGCAAACTCATGAAACTCTTAAGAAGTACTTGATTGAAGAGGCTTATGAAGTAGCAGATAGCATAGAAAAAGATGATATAGATGAGTTAATAGAAGAACTAGGAGACGTACTTTTACAAGTAGTGTTTCATTCTCAAATAGGCAATGAAGAAGGATATTTTGATTTTAAGGATGTAACTACAGCTATATGTGAAAAGCTTATATTTAGACATCCTCATGTATTCTCAGATGCCGAGTTTGAAGAAGGTGAGTTCATTAAGAAATGGGAAGAGCTTAAAAAAGAAGAAAAAGGTGAGACTACTATAACTGAAAGTTTAAAGAGAATACCTAACTCTCTTCCAGCTCTTATAAAATCTACTAAGGTACAAAAAAAGGCAGCTCTTGTTGGTTTTGATTGGGACAATATTGATGATGTGTACAAAAAAATACAAGAAGAGTACAAAGAAGTTGTTGACGCGAGTAGACTTGGCAATATACAATACATAGAGGAAGAAATCGGCGATTTGTTATTCTCTGTAGTGAATTTGGCAAGATTTCTCAAAATAGATTCAGAGCAAGCCCTTAATAAAACTGTACAGAAATTTATAAAAAGATTTAGTTTTATAGAAGAAAATGCTATAAAAATGAATAAACAATTAGAGGATATGACTCTTGAAGAAATGGATAAACTTTGGAATGAGTCAAAGAAGCTCTAAAATGCAAGTTAAAACTTTAGAGTAAAGAAGGAATTTTTGAAAAAAGCTAGAATTAAAAGTTTATGTGAGTTATTTAAAATTTAAATAAAAAGAAAATACATAAGGAGGTAGTTACTGTGAACAAAGCTGAATTAGTAGCTAAAATGGCTGAATATAGTGGATTAACTAAGAAGGATGCAGAAGCAGGACTTAATGCATTTATGAAGTCTGTAGAAGAAGCATTAGTTGAGGGTGATAAGGTTCAATTAGTTGGATTTGGAACTTTCGAAACAAGAGAAAGAGCTGCAAGACAAGGTAGAAACCCAAGAAACCCAGAGCAAGTTATAGAAATACCTGCATCTAAGGCTCCAGTTTTCAAAGCTGGAAAAGGTCTTAAGGATACTGTAAATAAGTAATATATATAAAAAGTGTGGATATTCCACACTTTTTTAATATACAATTTAAGCGAAAAATCACACTCATTAAAATAACGCTACTTAGTCAACCTTTTAATAAAACTAAAGATTCTACTTTATAAAATATCCTAAAAGTTCTAAACTCCCGCTGGTCAGACAAAGAACTTTCTTAACGGATATTTTAACAGCATAATCTAAGTTTTATAGTAAAAAGTTGATCAAAAGTAGCTAACATTTTAATGAGCGTGATTTTTAAAAGTGGGGCTTATTATGTATATGTGGGTAAGATATTATTTCATAATAGAAACTAAAAATAAAAAATATGTCTATTAAAATGTTAGTGATTGCTTTTAGATATTTTGACTAAGAAAACTTAGATTTTGGCGTTTAATAATCCGTTAAGAAATTTCTGTGTTTGACCGTAGGGAGTTCGGAAATTTTAGGGTTATTAATAAGGCAAAAGCTTAGCTTTCTTCAAAATATCGTTGCATGAATGGTATTTTAATAGACATATTTTGATAACCCATATAAAATTTATAACTCAGGAGGTAGGATATGAGATTAGATAAGTATCTTAAGGTATCTAGACTTATAAAGAGAAGAACTGTTGCAAAAGAAGCTTGTGATAAGGGAATTATAAGCATTAATGACAAGGTAGCTAAGTCTTCTACTGTTGTAAGTGTTGGAGATGTTATAAAGATAAGATTTGGAGAAAAGGTTACTTGTGTTAAGGTAACTCAAATAAAAGAGCATGTACTTAAAAATGATGCAAAAGAAATGTATGACATTATAGAATAAATACTAAGTCCCCTTCATAAATTTAATATATAGAAGTTAATTCTATATCAATTAAGTTTTATATGGAGGGATTTTTTATGGATCATTTACTCAATATGAAAAATAGAGAAGAAATAAGCTTGTGTGGTATTGAACATATTTATTCTTTTAATGATACAAAAATAGAGTTAAGAACTGTTTCTGGAGATGTATCGATACAGGGAGAAAACTTAGACATGGGCAAACTCAGTATAGAAGACGGTATGGTAAATATAAAGGGAAGTATAAATTCCATAGTGTACTCTAAGATATCTAAAAAAGATGAGGAAGGCTTTTTAAAGAAGCTATTTAAATAAGTATGTATCCATCTGAAGAGATATATATACTGTTTGTTACTGTCTATGGTGGTATTTTAATGGGAATAATATATGATTTTTACAGAGGGATAAGGTGTAATATAAATAATAATAAGGTTATAAGGTGCGTAGAGGATATTCTCTTTTGGGTAATAATAACTGTAATAAGCTTTTTAATACTTCATAGAGCTAATTCTTATGATCTTAGATATTATAATTTTACAGGGTTTATAGTTGGAATAGTTATATACTTTAATACTGTTAGCAAATATATACTTAAGTTTTTGTGTAGATTTATAAAAACTATAATATTAATAATAACAAACCTATATTATCTAATAATATACCCTATTCATTTTGTATTTGATGTTATAATGTATATAGGGTTTAAACAGTTTAGAAAACGATGATATTTGGGGGATAAGATGAAAACTAGAAAAACTAAAAAGAAGAAGTTTAATATATATATTTTTATTTTTAAGTTATTTGTATTATTCATATTATGCTCATCTGCTTATAGTGTAATAAATCAAGGTATAGTCATAAGAGAATATAAAAAAGAGATAAAGTCTTTAAATGAGCAGATAAAACAAGAAGATGAAAATATCAAAAAAGTTAAAAAAGAGATTGAAAACTATAAAACAGATGAGTATATAGAGAAGATAGCTAGAGAAAAACTTAAGATGGTAAAACCAGGAGAAATTATATATATAGATATTAACAAAAGAGAGGTAGAATAATGAAGATTGCAGCTATAGATATAGGTACTAATTCGATGAGACTTTTATTAGCAGATTATGTAGAAGGTAAATTTTTTAATAGACAAAAATATATAAATACGACACGAATAGGCCAAAATGTTGATAAAGAAGGAATTATATCAGATGAGGCAATAGATCGAAATGTAGATGCTCTACATGAATTTGCAAATATAGCTAGAAAGAATGGTTGTGAGAAAATATTTGCAATGGGAACTTCTGCTCTTAGAGATAGTAAAAATAAGGAAGAGTTTTTGAAAAAGGCTTTTGATAAAAGTGGCGTTCTAGTTGAGATAATAAGTGGAGACAATGAGGCAGACTTAGGATTTTTAGGAGTTGTACAGGAAATAGAAGAGGATATTCTTGTAATAGACATAGGAGGAGGCTCTACTGAGTTTATAGTTGGAAATAAAGCTGAGGGAATTAAGTTTAATAAGAGTGAGAATGTAGGAGCTCTTAGAATGACAGAAAAATTCTTAACTAAAGATCCTATAGATGATATGGAGTTTGAAGAGGCTAGAAAATATATAGAAAATACTATAATGAATACTATAGATAAGATAAGTAATTTCAATATAAGTAAGGTAGTTGGGATAGGAGGAACTATCACTTCTTTATCAGCAATACACCAAGATTTAAAGGTATATGATACAGATAAGATACATAAGAGTGTTATATTAGACGCTGATATAAAAGAAATACTTCGTAATTTGAAAGAATTAACTGTAAAACAAAAAAGAAATTTAAATGGTCTTCAGCCAAAAAGAGCTGATATAATAACTGCTGGAGCACTAATCTTAGATATAATAATAAAAAACTTAAAAATAGAGGATATAATTGTTAGCGAATTTGATAATTTAGAAGGTCTAATTTGTCAAAAGCTAAAAAGAATGTCTTAAATTTCTAAATTGAGTATTACCGATTATGACAAAAACCTTTCTATCACTTTGATACAATGAACTGTATTAAGTGAGGGGGAGGTTTTTTTTATGCAAAGACCACAGATATCTTCATATAAGAGAAGATATATCAATGAGATATCCGAAGGTATGAATGTAGATAATACAGCTGTATTTTTATGTGTAATTGGATTTTTGCTCGGACGAGCAGTTATAATAGACAATCTAGGACCTTTTGGCATAGCTTATTTTATTTATATGTGTACTCATAAGAAGTATAAGATGCCAGTATTTTTTTGTATATCAGCTGGTATAATTTTAAGTCACAGTGGGTCTCATGCGCTAAGATATATAATAACTCTTTTCTTTATAAATTTCATATCATCATTTATATCAAAGTATGATGATAATATTTTTAGAGTCTCTATTATAGGTTTTTTTATAACCTCGATAAGTGGGATTATATACTCTTTAGTAACTGATTTATACATGTATGATATATTGGTTTCTGTAATAGAAGGACTAGCTGTGTCTTCTCTTATATATATATATTCATATGGTATACCTCTTATTCTAAAAAGGTCTATAAGAAGAAATATATCAAGTGAGGAAACTATAGCATTATCTATAATAATAGCTCTTTCAATAACTGGAATATCGAATATAAGCTTGTTTGAGGTATCATTAAAGAATGTATTATCATTTTTAATAATAATAGTAGTGGCGTATCAAGCAGGACCAGCTCTTGGATCTGCAAGTGGTATAACTATAGGGATAATAACTACTATGAATACAGTATCATCACCTATGTATATAGGAATATATGGATTTTCAGGTCTTTTGGCAGGCCTTTTTAGAAAGTTAAGTAAGTATGCAACTACTATAGGTTTTATCATGGGATGGAGCATAATAACTATATATACAAGAGGAAGCAACGAGCTTTTATTAACACTTAGAGAGATAACTATATCTTCTTTAATATTTCTTATGATACCTGATGATAGATTAAAGTATATAGAGAAATTTACTAAAGGGGTTTTGGGTAGTGAAGAATCTTCTATTAATTATATAAACAGGGTAAAGGAGATAATGAATACAAGACTTAAGGACGTATACAAGGCTTATGAAGAGGTTGGGGCTACTTTCGATAAAGTTAGAGATAAGGATAAGGTGCTGGATCAAAGGGATATAGCAAGTGTTATAGATATGGTAACTCACGATGTTTGCTCTGATTGTCCTATGAAGAGGGGCTGTTGGAATTTAAAGTTTACGAAGACTTATAATATGTTTACGAATATACTAAATCATCTAGAGGAAGATGGAAGAATAGATAATAATTATGTAAAATCTCAATTTGTAAGAGATTGTATGAAGTTTGATGATGTGATAAAAGGGTGTAATCATTATTTTGATTTGTTTATGCTAAATTATAAGTGGAACAAGAAGCTTTGTGAGACTAGAAAGCTAGTATCCAGTCAGATAAAGTCTATTGCCTATTCTATTCAAAATGTTTCAGATGAAATAAATAATAGTATGAACTTCGATATGGATATAGAAAACAACATAATAGTTGAGCTTGATAAAGAAAATATAAAGGTGGATAAGATAAGTTATATTAAAAGAGATGATAATTTTGAAATAAATATACAAAGACATAATTGCTATAATGGAGATTTGTGTGAAAAAAAACTTATTAATGCTGTGTCAAGAGCTGTGGGACAAGAAGTATCAGCTTATAAAATGGGATGTAGATCTATGAACAATATTTGTAATATAAGGCTTGTTAATTTTAAAAAGTATACAGCTAGAACTGATGTAGCTTATTTATCTAAGGATGGAAATATAATATCTGGGGATAACTATACATATATGGAAATATCAGATGGAAAGTATATGATAGTACTTAGCGATGGAATGGGAAAGGGAGAGAAGGCATCAGAAGAATCAGCACTTACAATAGAAATGTTAGAAAAAATGCTAGAAGCAAAGATAGATGAGAAGATAAGTATAGAGACTATTAACAACATGTTAATGCTAAAATCATCGGATGAGATATTTTCAACTCTAGATTTAAATATTATAGATTTGAATAATGGAAATTTAGAGAGTGTGAAAATGGGTGCCTGTCCATCTTTTATAAAAAGAAAGAATGGTGGGGTTGAGGTTATATCATCTTCATCACTTCCTGTTGGTATAGTATCTGAGATAAAAATAGATAGGGAAAAAAGAAGTGTGAGAGAAGGCGATATAATAATAACTGTATCAGATGGAATAATAGATGCTGGAAAAGACAAAAATCTAGGAGAAAATTGGCTGTACACAGTTATAGAGAAGATGGATAAAAAGAGTACAAAGGAGATTGCAAAATACATATTAGACAAATCACTTGAGCTTGTAGATGGAAAAGCTCAAGATGATATGACCGTTATGATTACCAAGATATGGAGAAACAGGGAGTAAGAAGAAATTTCTAAATATTCACAGATTTTGTGGATAATGTGGATAAAACTGTGGGTAAGTTTGGGAATAATTTGTGAGTATAATGCATATAATAGTACGTTTATTAGGTATAGACTTAATCACAGGTGTCTGTGTATAATGTGGATAAATAATGTGGATTATTAACAATCCACATCGTATTCACTAACATGAGACACTCCGTTATTCATGGTTACTACATATCTCTTATCTGATATTTCAGATAGGTGGGTATTGTGAGTAACCATTATTATTTGTCTATTAAAGTTTGTGTTTATTTCTTTTAAGAATTTACCTACGTTTATGATGTATTCTTCTGATACGTGTTTTGCAGGTTCATCTAAGATGAAAGGCCCTTCTATTTGAGGCTTGTGTGTTTGAAGCATACAATATTTAAGTGTAAGAGATATTACATCTATTATACCTCCGCCTCGACTATCTTCTGGAGTGTTTATTATCCTAGTATCTTCGTCTATTTGACTTATAACGTTAAAGGATGCCTCGGGGCGTCCTCTTTTTTGTTCAAATTCTATTTTGAATTCTATATTCTCACCAGTTACAAATTGAAGTGCTTTAGTTACCATTACTTCGAATTTGTGTTTTACTTGTTCACGGGCAAATGCTGAACTCTCTTCAAGTAGAAGCTTTGCTTTTAAGAAAACTTCTTCTTGTGATTTAAAGTTTTCTATTTTTAATTTTATAGTTTTCATATCTTCTTCTATTTTTGATTTCATTGTTTTTTTGTATACTATGTAGTCTCTATATCTAGCGTATTTATCTTTTATTTCATTTAAACTCATATAATCATCTCCTAGATATTAGGTATTGTATCGGGAAGCATTTCATTTATTTTTGATATTAAGTCTTGTTTTTCATTTTCAAGCTTTGATATTATTTCGTCTAGTTTTTCGGGGTCATATCCTAGTGATGTTATTTCTTCTTTTAGGGTTTTCTCTTGTTTTTCTAGTTCCTCAAGTCTTGTTTCGGCTTTGTATTTGGTCATTTTGCCTTTCTCGATTTTATCTTTAAGTTCCTGCAATTGCTTTTCGTTCATTTTAAAATCCTCCTTTTAATTTAGGTGTTAAGCCAAAAATTACACTTATTGAAATAACGTTACTTAGTTGATATTTTTATAAAACTAAGCATTACGTCTTATTAGATAACCTAAAAGTTCTAAACTCCCTTTGGTCAGACAACGAACTTTCTTAACGGATATCTAAACGTCGTAATACAAGTTTTATAGAAAAATATCAAACCAAAAGTAACTAACATTTCAACAAGCGTAATTTTTTAGGTTAAGTGTGAAATGTAAATGATGATTGTTATAATATCACTATGTGGGTTGCTTAGCCCCAAAATTACACTTATTGAAATAACGTTACTTAGTTGATATTTTTATAAAACTAAGCATTACGTCTTATTAGATAACCTAAAAGTTCTAAACTCCCTTTGGTCAGACAACGAACTTTCTTAACGGATATCTAAACGTCGTAATACAAGTTTTATAGAAAAATATCAAACCAAAAGTAACTAACATTTCAACAAGCGTAATTTTTTAGGTTAAGTGTAAAATGTAAATGATGATTGTTATAATATCACTACGTGGGTTATAAGTTGGATATTATATTTTCTGTAGTAGTGTTATCTATATTGCTAAAGCATGTTGGGCATTTGCCCATTTTTTTAAGCATATCTGAGTATGCTTGGGTGCATTCTTTTAGTCCGGCTTGGACTGTTGTTATGTAGTCTGAGCCTTTTTCTAGTCTTAGTTTTGTGTCTTTATAGTTTGTGTTTAGTTGGTTAAGTGATTCTATTTTTGTTTGTATGTTTATATAGCTTGTGTGTAGTTTTTCTATAGTGTTGAAGTCTGGCATTCTTGTTATGTTATTTTTTAGTTTTATTTTCTCGTTTGATATTATTTTGTATTCTTTATTTATTTTTTGTAGAGATTCTGTTTTTGAGTTTAGGTTTTCTAGTTTTAAGTACGTTTCATTTACATTGTCTATGTTTTGTAGTTTTTTTAGTGTTATTTTTAAGTTTTTGTTGTTATTGTTCAAAAAGTCTATTTTGTTTTTAAGTAGGTTTATTTTATTTAGCTTGTCTATTGTATTTATTAAGTTATTGTTTATTTTTTCGGCTTCTTCTATGTTAGCTAGATTATTTATAGTGTTTTTTAGAAGATTTTTGTTAGTGTTTATAGATTTAAGAGAAGCAGATGTTTTTTGTAGGTTTAGATATTCTTTGTGTTTTAGTTCTAAGTCCTTTATAGTAAGTTGAGCTTTTTCTATGTTGGATAGTTTTTCTATAACTTCACTACATTTTGATTTTTTTAGTTTTATGTTTTGTAGTGAGGTTATGTATCTTCTAAGTGTTTCTATATTTTTCTCTGCTTTTTCAGCTTGAGTTATAAAGTCTGATATTTTAGCAAGTTTCTTTTCTTCTTCTTCTAGGTCTTCGTATTGTTTTAGTTTTTCGTTTAAAATTTCGTATTCGTTAGATTTTTCTTTTACTTTTTTGTTTATGTCTAGTATGTCGGCTTTTATATCTCTTATTGATGAGTCGAATAAGTTTGCGTTTATAAGTTTACCTATTGTTTTTGATCTTTGTGCTCCATTTGATGATATCAAAAATGGGGGATCTAGTTGGAAGGCAAAGTTTGGTATTTCAACTAAGTCCTTATCTATTTTAAGTATTTTGACACCACAGGCATCCATAATTTCTGGTATAGAATCTACGCCGAAGTTTTCGTTTTCTGATATGTCTCCGTTTGGGTATTCTATTTTATATGTGTTTTTAGATACTATTTTCTTTTTTCCGCTTAGTTTTTTTGTACGAGTTATCTTGGTTTCATCACTAAGGGTTACAGTTACGCTACATTCGTTAGTTCCTTGTCTTACCATATTGTTTCCCTGAGGGTCGTTAAGTATTACCCATCTTATGGCTCTTATTACGGCTGATTTTCCTTTGTCGGATTCACCTATTATTGTGTTGAGGCCGTTTAAAAGATTTAGGGTGGTGTCTTTATGGCTTTGGAAGTTTTGAATGTGGAGTTGTTTTATAAATTTCAATTTCGAAAGCCTCCTTATTTTTCAGTTTAGTGGTTAAGCGAAAATTAGTGGTCAAGCGAAAAAATGCTACTGATTAAAATACCGCTACTTAGTCAATATTTTCATAAAACTAGAGATTCTGCCTTATAAAATATACTAAAACTTCGTAAACTCCCTACGGTCAGACAACGAAGTTTCTTAACGTATATTTTAACAGCATAATCTAAGTTTTATAGGAAAATATTAACCCAAAAGTAGCTAACATTTTAATAAGCATCATTTTTTAGGATTATGTGTAAACCTCAAGTGATAATTGTTTAAATATACACTACGTGAGTAGAGGTTAAGCAAAACATTATGTGTATTGAAATATAACTACTTGAGCTAATATCAAAATAAGGCTTAAAACATTGCTTACGCAGGAACTAGAAATTTTAAATTTCTGATATATAAGCAATTTTAATTATTCACTTGATAGACTTTCTTCTGCTATTGATAATTTAGTCAGTGCGTAGTCTACTACTTCTTTTTCTAGTTCTTTATTTGTTGCTATTTTTTTTACTATGCTGGTTATGTCCATTGATTCTATTGTTGAGGCTACTTTTATTTCTCTCATGAATTCTTCTATTTGGATTTCTTTGTATTGTGAGCTTTCTATGTGAGATCTGTCTAGTACGTCTTCGCCTTTTTCTTGTTTTAGAGGTATGAATTCTAGTTTTATATCATTTTTTGATATTTCTATATATAATACTCCTACTTTTCTTTTCATTTCGGTTCTATCTGATGATACTCTGGATAGAGATCCTGGGTTTGTGAAGTATTTGCCGTCTATTTGTATAGGGTCAAATCCAGCGTGGTAGTGACCTGTTAGTGTTAAGTCGGATTTTGTTTCTTTTATTTGATCTATTGTAACTACTGTCATATGGGGGTTTAGTTGTTTTTCCATTAGCATTCCGTGTATTATATGTATTGCTTTGTCTGCGTTAACAGTATCTACAACGTAGTCTTCTTTTATATCATCATGGTCTATACCGAAGTGAGAAGGTGTTCCTGTTATTTGGAGTGTAAAATCATTTTTGGTTATTATAAGTTTTTCTCCTTTGTACATAAGGTCTATAAGTCCTGCTTTTTCAAATAGTCCTAGTTGGGTTGATTTTATGTTGTCTATATTGTTACCGAAAAGGTCATGATTTCCAGCTACTCCTATTATTCTATTGAAATATCTAAGTATTTTTGCTGTTCTTCCAGCTACGGCATTTGATACGCTTGGGTTATCGAATAAGTCTCCTCCGAATAATACGAAGTCACAGTTTCTGTTATTTGATATATCCTTTATTTGACTTAGCTTATCTAGAACTGTATCTAAGAAGTTATCTTTTCTACTTCTAGGATTTCTTCCGCTTATATGAACATCTGTGAAGAATAAAGTTCTTATTACGCTGTCGTTTCCTTTTAATGTTAGGTTGTTGTAGTCCAAAGAGACATCTCCTTTCATATTAAGATTGTACAACTAAATGGGGATAAGATAAAGGGGATTTTATAGTGCTTAAGCAAAAATAAAGCTTATTAAAATACTAATCTGTACCCTTTGTAAAGGACAATAAAAAAAAGACTACGCTACATTAAGAAGATGATTTCTGTATTGGACAGGAGTCATCTTTTTTAATCTCCATTGATATCTATAGTTATTATAGTAAGTCATGTATTGTTTGATTTCACGTTTAAGCTGTTCTAAAGTTTCGCATGATTTGATATTTGCTTCATCTTTAAAGTG
>NZ_JBBMMD010000022.1:0-128800 GCF_037844525.1 Tepidibacter sp. Z1-5
TAATCATAATTACCTCCTTGGTCTTAGAGATAATTATATCTTATTGCTCTGAATTATACATTCTTAAAAGATCAAGTTCTTACATACCTATTGTATCGTTTATAACTCTATACGATTTAGATTTAATATATTAATAATTTACACTGTATAGTTTCTATATATACCAATAAATACCTTGTTATTAATATATATTTATAAAAAAATAATAGATATAACTATCTACTATTTTTAGTGATTTTAAAATATTCAATTATAACTCAATAAGGGCAAATAAATTATCATATTTAGCAATTAATCTTCTTATATCTTGTTTATCATTAATATCATGATTATCTAAATCTTTAATCATTTTTTCTATGGATACATCTATAAAATTATAATCGATAAATATAGTTTTCATGTAATTATTACTTTTTAAATTCTTGGTTTTACAAGTCTTTATTGTAATCCTACTAAATATTTTTTTCAATTTACTATTTGTTAATCCATCTAAATTAATCTCATTTATATAGCATATCCATTGTTTGTATTTTTGTTTTATTTCTTCTACCTTCTTCTCATAATGAATTATTTTATCTAATTCGTTTCTTATATCATCTAATTGCTCTTTATGTTTTTCATTCAATCTATGATATTGTTCTTCATGCATTTTCCCTTCAATATATATACTAAAACATTTATCCACGGTATCGTCTAATTCAAGTTCTTGTTTTTTTATCGTATTTACTCTTTCCTCACTAATATCATAACTATGATAAATACTCAAATAAATTTCTAATAAGCATTTCATATCAGTATTTTTAAGTTTTAAAATCATTTCCTTTATTTTATCTATCATATTATCTTTAATTACCATATTTCTATGCTCACATCTATTTACACCATACATATCATTTATAGCACAAGCCCATTCATATCCTAATTGATTTGATGTACCATCTTTTCTCACATAAGCTTTTCTTTTTCTTCTTTTTAATGAATTTTCACAATACAATAAGGTGGATAATAAGTGTTTGTTACTATGTATTGTGGAATTTTTACTCATTTTTCTTCTTTTAATCTTCTCTAATTGTACATTATTAATGATTTTTAATTTTTCATTTTCATATATATTCCATTCTTCTTTAGGCTTTGCTTTTACTGTACCTCTATTAATATCATCGCTTTCTTTTTTATGTGTTATTATTTTTCCTATATATATTTTTTATTTTCTAATATTCTTGATATTTGTGCTCGACTCCATTTAATCCCTTTTTTTGTTGGAATTTCCTTATCATTTAAATATCTTGCAATTTTTCCGATTCCGCAACCTTCATTATAGTACAATCTATAGATTAACTGTACAATTTTTGCCTCTTTTTCATTGATTTTTAAATACTTATTCTCTACATCATAACCATAAGGTGCAATTGTAGTCCAACCCCCATATTTATGAAGGCTTCTTAAGCAACGCTTTACTGCCTGTGATTTACAATAATAAGTCTTTCTTTTATATGTTCTTTATTCATCAAATCAAAATATTGAAATTTCTCCTTCTCACTTTCTATATCTTCTAGATTTAATTCATCCTTTCTGTACTTGGTTATTTGATCTATCATATATTTTAATGAACCTTTATAATAGGTAATACGTTTAGGATAGGCTGTACCTATTTTCTTTTCCCAATCTTTTTTTATAAATTTATTAATTGTATCTCCTGGTTTTGCTGTAATTATTAAATGTGTATGAGCTTCTACTTTTATATTTAAATTAATAGCATTTGAATTTTTTGTAAATATATTTCTAAATATAGGTTTTGGTCTCCCTCCTTTAGATTTTGTAGTATATTGTTTTATACATAAATTACCACCACGCTCTGATATACCAATTTTTAAGTTATATGACCAGCTATTTTTTCTCCCCCTGCTTTTTTCAATCTCTTTATAAATAAGTTAACTTGCTTAATCATCTCTTCTAAAGTTATTCTTTTATGACCTTTCAATGTAATAAAATAATCCTTACATTCTCTTTTACTGATATCAACCACTCCTTAGTTCTTTAAAATTATTTCTATCATTTGGTTTATCTATTATATTTTTACTTCTTTTATTGCTTTCTGTTTTTCCTTATATGTCATATTTTCAAATCTTAAATTAAACCCTAATCATCCCTCACGGTCTTCTGTTAAATTCATATCTACGTTTTTATACCTCATTCCTCTAATGAATTTATTTATTAACATATAATGAAATTTATCGATTATTTAAGTAATTTTTTTAAATTCTATAAATATAAAAGCCAACCGCAGGAATATTCCTTACAGTTGGCTTTAACTTAATGTATTTTTTACATTTTTATTTAAAAATAATTATAATTCTTTTTAGCTAGAATATAAACGAACCCCTCATCCTCTATAGACAAAACTAACGCTATTGTTGTTAAAATATCATTCATAAATGTATTGCCTATAAAGATTATATATATAGCTCCTATAAAAATTAAGATAACTATAACTATATTAAAACGTTTCTTAAACTTTATCATATGTTTATTAGCTTTGATATGATGTCCATTTCTTTGTTTTCCAATTTTATTATGTACTTTTTCCATCTTTTTATATGCTTTTATATATATATTTATTATTACAAACACTAGAGCAATAACATTTATAGATGATAGAACTTTATTAGTTATATCTGTATTCTTCGTTATGAATTCTAAATATATTCTAATAATAATTAACGCAACCATAATCAGCATCGCAAGACATACTCTCTTTTTATTCTCCAACCATTTCACCTACGTTTACAACATTCTCTTCAATACACTTTTCAACTAATTCTCGTACAGAAGATAGCATGTTTGATATATAATCATGCATTTGGTTGATATTTAAGTTAAAAGTCTCTCCTTCAAGAGAAATTCCATTATAATAATATAATTCGTTGTCTTCATCTATATAAAAAGTTCCATATACATTATCTGTATTTAATTCATTTATAATCTCCAGTAATTTTACCTTTATATCTGCTTTAATACCCATTATGCAATAAGTATATATTCCCATAACTTCATCATTATTATCAATGTTTATTCTAAATGGAAAATTAACTTCATCATCAAATGTTAGATTACATAAGTAATTTATATGATGATTATTATGTTTTTTCTCATATTTAATTTTTAGCTCATCAAGTATATTTTCAATGAAATACATTTATTACACCCCTATATAATTACGAATTTAAGAATCCTTTTAAATTTTGTATGTTTTCTATATTTTTATCATCAAATACAACTATTTCAGCCATTCTAGGCTGAATTTTTATTAGCATATCATCATTTTTTAAAAAATATAATTTCGCTGCTGCTTTCTTTTTGCTTAGTCCAAATGTCAAAGCAAGATTTTCTATAAATTTATCATAAAATCCAAATCTAAATTTTGGTTTTATACATATTGATCTATACATAATATTATTCCTCCAACAGCAACTGTATTTTTTAATCTATTATTTTTATACCTAAAATTTATTTAATAAATTTAATCTTCTTGTGAAAAATAATCTTCCTTTAATTGATATTCAGGCATGAGATCTCTATAATACTCATCTATATTATAAAATGACTGCACATTATTACCAGTTAAACAACCCTTCTTATGATTTTCACAAAACTCTTTATAATCATCCTTTTCTTTTTCATTTCCTTCAATATCAATAATTTTCCCTAAACTTTCAATATATCCTTTTGGAACTGTTCTATTAAATTCCTCAACAAGTTCTTCTCCAACAGCATCACGTTTATCTTGTAGAGACCCAATTTTAGCTTCATACTTTACAAACTTTTTTCTTTTTTTCTCATAGCTTTTACTAAATAATCCACCAGACATATCATACCTCACATTATTTAAAGTGTTAGTACTTATTTTTGTCTTAATTATACATAAATTTTCTTCATATGTCAACTTTTGTATAATAATGTAAAGTTTATAAGTTCATTGGAATTTAGTATTTTCTATAATAGATTTTATATTGTAAGTCACATATAATTACCTTTTATATAAGTATATTATTAATGTTATTCTTTAAATGACACAAATACAAAAAAGTAAATAAATATTTTTACTTTATAATTCTATTTTTATTATAAAACTCCTTTTTATACTCTAATTATTTACTTTTATTTAAGTTTTTATCTACAATATGTTTAATTATAATATATGAAAACAAAGCTTGATTATGTATTATAATTTAAACATGTTATGATTTCCTGCTGCTGCTATTTCCATGGCTCTTTTAACAAAATAGTTTCCTTTTATATCTGAAAAATCCAATCTATACTTCTCCTTTTTAATCAGGTTTCCTTCCTTAACATATCTTTTAATCTCTGTATTGCCAATCAAAAAATCTATAACCTGTCTCAGATTATCTACAGGATATATCTCAACTCCATCTATATAAGATGCTTCCTTTAAATTCTGAGATGGCAAAAACACTCTCTTAATATTGTTAGATTTTGCATTTATTATTATAGGTAATATGCCTCTAACTTTTTTCAATTTTCCATCAAGAGCTAGTTCTCCTAAAAATAAAGTTTGGCTCATATAATCTTCATTTGATTCATATAAGCTGTTTAGTATTCCAACTGCCATAGCAAGATCAAAATAAGGTCCTTCCTTTCTTATATCCGCAGGTGATAGATTAATAACTATCCTAGAATTCAAAAAATCATATCCCGAATTAAGTATTGCAGACTTTATTCTCTCCTTAGCCTCCTTAATAGATGTATCAGGAAGACCTATTATATTAAATACCGGTAACCCCTTGGTTATATCCACCTCAACATCTACTATAAATCCATCTATTCCTATTAAACAAGCACTCTTTATCTTACAAAACACATAAACACCACCCTTAGTTAGCACAAAACGCATTCTCTATATGATTGATATTATTGTTTCTTAAATACACCTCTATAACATCAAAACCTATATCCATATTACTTATATTCTTATACTTAATATATTGAGTCGCAGTAGATATTATCTTCTTCTGCTTTTTATAATTTACAGCCTCACATGGATATCCATATCTAATAGAATTTCTTGATTTAACCTCTACAAACAAAAGCTTATTACCTTTAAAAGCTATCAAATCTATCTCACCAATTTTCGTTCTATAGTTTTTCTCAAGTATATGAAAGTTATTTTTTATCAAATAATTGCAGGCGATCTTTTCTCCTAAACTTCCTTTTTCCTTGTTATTCATAATTTCCTCCACATAAAAATACCCATAATCTTTTATTTAGATTATGGGTATTAAAAGTTAAATTTATACTATTTAATTTTAGAATCTATGTCAGATATGAATATCAAAATTTCTGCAACAGCCTCATAAAGCTCTTGTGGTATTTCTTGTCCTAATTCTAAGTATTCCAGCTGTTTTGCAAGTTTTTCATCCTTGTATATAGGTATATTATTTTCTTTAGCGGTTTCTAATATCTTATCTGCAACCTTACCCTTTCCCTTACCTATAAGTTTTGGAGCATCATCTTTATCTATATTATATTTTAATGCTGTAGCTATTTTTATTCCCTTATTTAAATTCATATCATCACACCCACATATTAAAATTAGAAAACTTATTGTTGATATACTCAATATTGTTTAATATTGGCTCGTTCTCAGTTTTTATCTTGTAGTTTATATTTATATTATTTATTCCTATACTCTTTAGTACACCTATTAACTTTTTCTCATTTTTCACAAACATATCCTTTGTTTTTTCATCTTTCAATCCAAAGACTATATTCAAATCCTCATTATAGTAGTTTAACATAGTATCTATTCTGTTTAAATTATGAGTATCTAAGGATATAAGTATGCTTATAGATTTTTTATTATTTTTTTTATCCTTTGTTTGTTCAGATAAAAGTATTTCAGCTAAGTTTTTGTACTCTTTGTATTCAAAAGGAATTTGAAAATACATGTATTCATTTGATATATCATTTAAAAGTTCAAGCTTTTGATTTACCTCATGAAATTCTCCCTTAAGACTCTTTCCTATATTTATTTCATTTTGAATATTTAAAGTTTTAACCAGAGAGTCCATATTCTCCTTTATTTTCTCAACATCAACTTTTTTGTCTGTATTTAAATTCTGTACTATACTTTTTATTATCTTCTTTATATCTTCTTTAGGTGAATCTTCAGTTTTAATCACTTCTTTTTCCGTATCTAGTTTAGGCATTTCTTCTTTTACATTTTGAAGTTTGTTTTCTTGGGTATTTTCTTGAGTATTTTTAACTACTTCGTTATCCGAACTTACATTTTCATCCAATATATTTTTTATTTCCTTTAATATATTATCTAAGTTTTCTCCTTTTAAAAGAGAATCTAATGTCTTCATATTATCTATATTTATTTCAAACTTGTTTTTAAATAAAAAAAGTATATTTTTCTCTTTAGAGCCTATATTCTTTAAATCTTTTAAAAAATCAAGTATATTCTTACCCTCTTTATTTATATATATATCTTTTACTATTTCTTTCATTTCTTTGCTTTCTATATTCTCTATATTCTTGTTTAATATCTCAACTTCTTCTTTTGTAAGTCTTGATAATATATTAAATGAACCTATATTGTCTTTTATAATCTTTAGATTGTTAACATTAACAGGAATATTTTGCTTTATCATCTCTTTTATAAGCGATTTGTTTTCTTCGTTATTAGGTAGCTTAAGATCACTTATCAAATTATTTATCTTAGCATCTAGCTCTTTTTCAAGAGCTGTTCCCTCTATTTGTGGCTGAAGAACTATATTTTTATCACTATTTAAAACTTTAAAGTTAATCTGTTCTCCAAGCAAATTTTCAAGAGGAATATTACTATTTGCCATGAACTCTTTACCATTTTGGAGAAGGATTTTTACTGCATTAGATTTAACATCTAATATTTTTCCTGTTACTGATTCATTATTTTTCACAGCATCATTTATCTGTTTGTTTCCCTTAGCACCTATAGTTCTTAAATTAAAATCACTATATCCCGAAATTCTCATATTAGTCTCCGTTTATAAAATAGATTTAAGAAAGGATCTTCTATGAATAGGCGTTATCCCATGAGTTTCTATAGCCTCATAATGTTGTTTTGTTCCATATCCTTTATGCTTTGAAAATCCATACTCACTATATTTATCGTCATATTCATACATAAGTTTATCCCTAGTTACTTTAGCTAAAATACTAGCTGCTGCTATTGATATAGATTTACTATCCCCTTTTATTATACCTTTTTGATGTATATCTATATTAGGTATAGTAACTGCATCTATTAATAAGCAGTCTGGTTTATTCTTTAAATTATTTATAGCTTTTTTCATAGCAAGATATGTAGCATTTAATATATTAATATCATCTATCTTATCATTATCAACTATTCCTATACCATAATCTAATGCTTCATTTTTTATTGTTTCAAATAATTCATTTCTCTTTTCTTCACTAAGTTTTTTAGAATCATCTATATACTTTATATCTACATCCTTATCAAATACAACAACAGCTGCAACAACAGGTCCAGCCAAAGGTCCTCTTCCAGCTTCATCTATTCCCCCTATATAAGTATATCCCTTTTCATAAAAAGATCTTTCAAATTCCTGTATTCTATATATTCGCTCTTCTTCTTTTCTTAAAGCATCTAGTTTTTTAGATAATTTAATCGCTATCTTTTGAACAGATTTTCTCTCGTCCTTACTCAAAATATCTACATACTTCATATACTCATTTTCATCTATATTATTTACAAACTCATTTATATCCTTTACTTTCATATTCTCAAACACATTTTTTCCCCCTTTTTATTCTTAATAAAATTTAAGTTTATATTGCTTATCAATCTATGAATAATTAATTTTAATCATTGTATAAAAATAGAGAAAGAATTAATTCTTTCTCTAGCTTATTTTTCAAAATCCGAAGGCACTTCTAAAGTCATTTTTCCTGTTTTACCTTCTCTGAATTCATTTAGAACTATCTTTGCAACTCTTGTATAATCTATTTCTTTACGTGCCATTAAACATCCTCTTTTAACTCCTATCATCTCCATAGTTTCAAGAGGGGTTTGACCTAATTCTTCTAGCTTATATCTTTCTTTTAAGTTCTCAGGATATATATGTTCAAGCTTTTCTATAAATCTTAAAGCCAAGGTCTCTATATCTAGTATCTCATCCTTTATAGCTCTAGTAAATGCTAGATTCATAGCTACATTTTCATCTTCAAATCTTGGCCAAAGTATTCCAGGTGTATCTAAAAGTTCTAAATCTCCCTTTAATTTAACCCATTGATTACCTTTTGTAACTCCAGGTCTATCTCCAGTTTGAGTACTTTTTCTTTTGGCAAGCTTGTTTATAAGTGTTGATTTACCTACATTTGGAACTCCAACTATCATAAGTCTAATAGCTCTTTCTTTTCTTCCTTTTTTGACTAAAGCTTCCATCTTTTCTCTCATTACTTCTCTACATTCTTGTATTATCTTATCTACACCTTTTCCAGATATTGTATTTACAGGTATAGCTTTAATACCTTTTGATTCATAATATTCTTGCCATATTTTTATCTTACTCGGATCTGCCATATCAAACTTGTTTAAGACTACAACCTTAGGCTTACCCTTTATTATATTATCTACATCTGGATTTTTACTACTAAATGGAATTCTACTATCTAATAACTCTACTACTACATCTATTAGTTTCAAATTCTTTTGTAATGACTCTTTAGTTTTTTTCATATGTCCAGGATACCAGTTTATATTCATTCTATTATCCATATTTTCCATATTATCACATCCATCTTATTATTATAATCTCTGTATATATTAAAAGGGACTGCAAAACAGTCCCATTAAATTACTTAGCTTCTTTAATTTTAGCTTTCTTTCCAACTCTTTCACGAATGTAGTAGATCTTAGATCTTCTAACTTTACCTTTTCTAACTACTTCAATTTTTTCGATTTTTGGAGAGTGAACAGGTAATACCTTTTCAACTCCTACACCAAAAGATATTTTTCTTACAGTGAAAGTTTCTCTAGCTCCTCCACCTTGTCTTTTGATAACTACTCCTTCAAACATTTGAACTCTTTCTCTTTTACCCTCTTTGATCTTGATGTGTACTTTTACAGTATCACCAGTTCCAAATGCAGGTATTTCTTTCTTAAGTTGTTCTTGCTCAATAGCTCTTAATATATCCATCTTTCTTCCTCCTAATCATAGACGTTCTTAATATTCTTTATAACAGAGGACCGCCCGTTGTTTTCAACCATTAAATTTTATCATTTTTTTTTATTATTTACAATAGTTTTTTATTTTTTTCGTATATATTTCTTATCTTTATCTGTTAATACAGCTTTTTTCATCAAATCAGGCCTTTTTTGTATCGTTATATCTATAGATTGCTCTCTTCTCCACTGATCTATATTTTTATGATTTCCCGATAATAATACTTTAGGAACTCTTAGATCCATAAATTCTCTAGGTCTTGTGTAGTGAGGGTATTCAAGTAAATTGTCTTTGAACGATTCTTCTTCAAAAGATTCATCCTGTCCTAAAACACCAGATATTAGTCTCGATATAGAGTCTATTAGTATGAGTGCTGGAAGCTCTCCTCCTGTTAAAACATAATCCCCTATAGATATCTCATGAGTTACTATAAGATCTATTATTCTTTGATCTACGCCCTCATAATGTCCACATAAAAGTATTATATCATTGTCAACAGAAAACTTCTCAGCCATTTCTTGCTTATATACCTTTCCTTTCGGAGTTAAGTATATAACCTTTGGATTTTTTATATTAAATTTTTCTATTATATGCATATAAGTATCGTATATAGGCTGAGGTGTCATGACCATACCTGCTCCTCCACCAAATGGATAATCATCTACTTTTTTATGCTTATTATTCGAAAAATCCCTTATATTATAAAGATTTATTTCTATTAAGCCTTTTTCACTAGCTCTTTTCATTATACTCTCATTTATATAAGACTCAAATATTTGAGGGAATAATGTCATTACATGAATTCTCATTATAACATTCCTTCGATTGGGTCTATTATCATTTTTTTATCTTCAATACTAAGTTCAGGAACGAATTTTTTAATAGCTGGAATTAATATTTCTTTGTTTTCATCATTCTTTATTAGATAAACATCATTAGCTCCAGTTTGTAATACTTCATCTAAAACTCCAACGTACTCTCCATCTACTGTATATGCTTTTATACCTATTAAATCAGATATAAAGTATTCATCCTCTTCAAGTTCTCTAGCATTCTCTCTTGGTATTTTAAGATATTTTTTTACAAGCTTTTCAGCATCATTAATACTATCTATTCCTTTTATCTTTAAAATCACTACATTTCCTTTATATCTTACCTTTTCTATTTCATACTTAGTTTTAGTATCGTCCGAAATATATACCCAATCTATTTCCTCAAATCTCTCTTTGTAATCAGTTAATGGATATACTCTCATATCACCTTTTAAACCTTGAACTTTTACTATTTGTCCAATATTAAAGTATTCTATCATTATTTTTACCTACCTTTTTTTTATAATGAGTAGGAAATTATATTCCTATTTAAATTATGGATAAGTATAATTTCTGTTACGAATTTTAAGCAACAGAGTCTGTAAAGAATCGTTGGCGCCATGCAATTTAAAAAAAGTATACCTTTAAAATCTTCAAAGAAGGACTTTTTTATTATGCACAAAAAGGACTAGGGTTAACCCTAATCCTTTTATTGAACAATTTCAACACTAACTTGTTTATTCTGCTTAATAGCTGCAGATTTAACTAAGGTTCTAATAGCTTTAGCTATTCTACCTTGTTTCCCTATAACCTTACCCATGTCTTCTTGGGCAACTCTAAGTTCTATGATTATAGAGTGTGTTCCTTCTGTCTCTTTAACAACAACTTCATCAGGGTTATCAACTAGAGATTTAGCTATCTTCTCGACCAATTCTCTCATGATACCACCTCCTATTTAGAAGGATATCTATTCCATAATTCCGTTTTTCTTAAATAAAGACTTAACAGTATCAGTTGGTTGAGCACCATCGTTTAACCATTTAGAAGCTCTCTCATCATTTATTTTGATTTGCTTTGGTTGAGAAATTGGATTGTAGTATCCGATTTCTTCGATGAACTTACCATCTCTCGGAGAACGAGAATCAGCAACAACTATTCTATAAAAAGGTTTCTTGTTAGCACCCATTCTTTTTAATCTTATCTTAACTGCCATGTATTTCACCTCCCTTAAAATTTATAATTTATTTCCAAAGAAAGGAAGTTTCATTTTTCCTCCCTTTTTCATACTCTTTTCTAAATTTCCAAATTGCTTCATCATTTTTTTAGTCTGCTCAAACTGTTTTACCAGTCTGTTAACCTCATGTACCTTAGTTCCGCTACCATTTGCAATCCTTCTTCTTCTACTTGCATTTAAAATTGATGGATCTTTTCTTTCTTTTTTGGTCATCGACTTTATGATAGCTTCTATTCTACGAATTTCTTTATCATCAAAGCTTATGTTCTTTAGCTCTTTTGATCCACTCATTCCAGGAATCATTTCCATTATCTTATTCAAAGGCCCTAACTTCTTTACTTGTTCCATTTGAGTTAAAAAATCTTCAAAATCAAATTCCTGATTCTTAATCTTAGCTTCTAATTCCTTAGCTTTTTTTACATCTATAGCTTGTTCAGCTTTTTCTATTAATGATAGGACATCTCCCATTCCAAGAATTCTAGATGCCATTCTATCAGGATGAAACGCTTCTAAATCATCAAGTTTTTCTCCCATACCTATAAATTTTATAGGCTTTCTCGTAACAGATCTTACCGAAAGCGCTGCTCCACCTCTAGTATCTCCATCTAGTTTAGTAAGAACAACTCCATCTATGCCTAATGCTTCATTGAAGTTTTCTGCAACATTTACAGCATCTTGGCCTGTCATAGAATCTATAACCAATAGTATCTCATGAGGTTTGACCTCAGCTTTTATATTCTTCAATTCATCCATTAAAAGTTCATCTATGTGAAGTCTACCAGCAGTATCTATAATAACAACATCATTATTATGACTTAGTGCATGGTTAATTCCTTCTTTTGCTATATTAACAGGACTTTCTTTATCTCCCATTGAAAACACAGGTATTTCAAGTTGATTACCTACAACTTGTAGCTGTTTAATAGCTGCTGGTCTATATACGTCACAAGCTACTAATAAAGGCTTTTTACCTTGTTTCTTAAGTAATCCTCCTAGTTTTCCTCCAGTAGTAGTTTTACCTGCTCCTTGAAGTCCAACTAACATTATTACAGTAGGAGGCTTTGATGCAAAGCTTATTTTACTTTGAACATTTCCCATTAAATCTGTAAGTTCTTCATTAACTATCTTTATTACATGCTGCCCTGGAGTTAAGCTTTCCATTACCTCTTGACCTACGGCTCTTTCTTTAACTTTATTTACAAACTCTTTTACAACCTTAAAGTTAACATCGGCCTCAAGAAGTGCAAGTTTTACCTCTCTCATAGCATCTTTAACATCTTTTTCATTCAATTTACCCTTGCTTTTTAATTTCCCAAGAGTATTTTGAAGTTTCTCTGCTAATCCTTCAAAAATCATCTCAACAACTCCCTACAAATTTCTTCTAAATTTTCAATCTTAGGGACTAAACCATTAAAATTATTATCAACTTTAATTTCTTCTTTTATATCAACAACTTTTTCATACAAGCTTTCCATTAGCTTATTTCTTTTATTGAATTTTTCTACGAGATTTAATTTTTTTTCGTAATCCTGTAAAATTTTTTCAGCTCTTTTTAAAGTGTCATAAACCCCTTGTCTTGAAATTTCAAGATTTTCGCTAATCTCACCTAATGAATAATCCTCATAGTAGTATAGATTGACTGCTTCTCTTTGTTTTTCAGTTAAAAGTTCTTTATAAAAATCGAATAAAATACCCATCTCTATGACTTTATTTAATTCCATATCAACACTTCCTAAAGAATTATAAGTGTAAAGCTTGTCGCCTTTACAGATGTATTTTATATCAGATAATCTATCTTGTCAATAATTTTATTAATTTTCGTCACCAAATAATGCTTTTACAAAATCTTTTGAGTTAAAATCTTGAAGATCTTCCATTTGTTCTCCAACTCCTATAAGTTTAACAGGTACATTAAGTTCTGATTTAACTGCAAGTACAACTCCACCTTTTGCAGTTCCATCAAGTTTTGTAAGTACTATACCAGTTATGTTAGCAGCCTCTTTAAACACCTTTGCCTGAGAGATTGCATTTTGACCAGTTGTAGCATCTACTACAAGTAAAACTTCTTTACTAGCTTGAGGATATTCTCTATCTACAATTTTAAATACCTTTCCTAATTCATTCATAAGATTTTTCTTATTGTGAAGTCTACCAGCTGTATCACAAATTAACACATCTGCCTTTCTAGATTTTGCTGCAGCTATTGCATCAAATATTACAGCTCCAGGATCTGATCCCTCTGAGTGCTTTATCATATCCACTCCAACTCTATTCGCCCAAACTTCTAATTGGTCAATGGCTGCTGCTCTAAATGTATCTCCTGCTGCTAATAATACATTTTTTCCTTCTTTCTTAAATCTATTAGCCATTTTCCCTATAGTAGTAGTCTTTCCTACTCCATTAACGCCTACAACTAATATAATAGCTGGAGATGGTTCTATGTTAAGAACTGATTGTTCATCACCTAACATATCAGAAAGTATTTCCTTAAGTTCTTCTCTAACATGTATTGCCTCAGTTATTTTTTTACTTTTAACTCTATCTTTAAGCTGCTCTACAATATCCATTGTAGTATTAACACCTACATCTGATGTTATAAGTATTTCTTCTAAATCTTCAAATAGTTCTTCATCGATCTTTACATATGATTTTAATAGTTGATCCACTCTATCCGTTATACCTTTTTTTGTTTTAGACAACCCATCTTTAAGTCTTGAGAATAAGCTTACCTTAGTTTCTTCCTTAACTTCTTCTTGTTCTTCTTTAACTTCTTCTTTAATTTCTTCTAATTTTTCCTCTATTACTTCTTCTAAATCTTGTTCTACGTATTCGTCAACACTTATTTCATCTACTTGAAGCTCTTCTTTAACTTCCTCTTTAGATTTTTCTATTTCCTGTTCAATTTCTTGAATTTCTTGTTCAATTTCTTGCTCTTCAATTTCTTGTTCTATCTCCTGCTCTTGAATCTCTTGTTCTATTTGCTGATCTTTTTTCTTAAACTTATCAAATATCTTTTTAAACATAATTTACCTCCTAGCTCGCATTTTCATTAGTTAATTCTTGTGCTTGTTCTAGTTTTAAACTTATTACTTTAGATATCGCCTTTTGTTCCATAGTAACACCATATATATAATCTGATACCTGCATAGTTCCTCTTCTATGAGTTATAGCTATAAACTGAGTATCTTTAGCTAAATCTCTTAAAAATTCTCCGTATCTATATATATTAGCATCATCAAGAGGTGCTTCAATCTCATCTAAGACACAAAACGGTGTAGGTCTTGTACTTATTATGCTAAATAATATCGCTATTGCTGTTAATGCTTTTTCTCCTCCAGATAAAAGATTTATATTTTTAAGCTTTTTACCAGGAGGTTGCGCTATTATTTCTATGTCACTTTGTAAAATATTAGATGGATCTACTATCTTAAGTTCTCCATAACCTCCACCGAATAGCTTTTTATAAATAACCATATAGTACTCGTTTATCTTCTCAAAGTTAACACTAAATTCACTTCTCATATTAGCTTCAAGGTCTACTATTAATTTTTCTATTGATTCTATAGATTTTTCGAGATCTTTCTTTTGTTCCTCATAAAAATCATGTCTCTCTTTTACTTCTTTGTACTCCTTTATAGAATCCAAATTTACATTTCCAATTCTCTTTATTTGATTTTTTAGATTTTCTATGTTTTTCTTATCTATTTCTAGTTCCTCATTTTTCAACTGTATAGCATCTTTAAATGTAAGCTCATATTCTTCCCATAATTTGTTAAAATAATTATCTTGGCTAAGTTCAAGCTTGTCTATTTTTGATTCTATCTTATACATACTTTCTTTTAATTGGATATAATTTTCTTCTTTTGTTTTAAAATCTTCTTTTTTATCTTTTATCTCTTTTAGTATATTTAATTTATCATTTTTGTGGTCTTCATACTTTTTATTAATATCTATCATCTGCTCATTTAATTCTTGTTTTTCAACTTTTATTAAAATCTTCTTTTCGCTTACATTTTGCTCTTCTAGTTCTGCAGTTTTTATTTCTTTTTCTTTTATAGATATATTGTTTGTCAAATCACTTATATAATCTTTATTAATTTGAATTTGATTTTGATTATTTTCATATATTTGAGTGTATTTAGCTATTTCAAGCTTTACCTCGTTTAAAATTTTTATATCGGCTTCATATTTTTGCTTGTATTCTTGTTTTTTAATATCTAGATCCTTTATAGTTTGCTCTATTTGAGATGTTTTGATATCGATTTCTTTTATTTCTTCGTTTAATTTATTTATCAATTCATTTGTATACAAAAGATTGTCATTAAAACCAAATTCTTCTTTTTCTAATTTAGTTTTTGTCTGTTCTATTAAGTTTATATCTTCTTTCATATTATTAATATCTGAATTGATTTTAAAGATTATTTTTTCCTTTTCTTGTATAGATACTTCTAACTTCGATATATTATTTCTATTTGTTTCTGATTCTTTTTCTATGTTAGCTTTATTTTCTAATAGATTTTGTGTTTCTACTTTTTCTTTTTCTATATTTGCTTTAAATTCTTCTATTATCCTTTTTCTAGACAATAGGTTATTGACTGATTTCACACTACCACCAGTTAATGATCCTCCTGAATTGAATACATCTCCTTTTAGTGTTACTATCCTATACTTATAGTTAGTAATTTTACCAAGTTTTATAGCACAGTCTATATCATCTACCAATATAGTTCTTCCAAGTATATTTTCTATTATATTCTTGAATTCATCCTCAAACTTTACTATATCACTTGCAATTCCTAGTAATCCATCTATCTTAGGTATTTCATTTAGATTTACCTTTCTAGACTTTATTATATTCATAGGTAAAAATGTTACTCTTCCAAGATTTCCTTGCTTTAAATATGCAATAGCTTGTTTTGCACTGTATTCATCTTTTGTAATTACATTTTGAAGAGATGATCCCATGGCCACTTCAACAGCAACCTCATACTCTTTATCTACCTTTATAACCTCTGCTACTGCACCCTTAATTCCAGGAATATTTTTATTTTTAAGTACCTCTTTTACTCCTCTATAAAAGCCTTCATACCTATTTTCCATATCAACATACACATTTAACTTAGACTTATATTCATTTATTTTAAGTTTTTTATTATTAATACTAGATTCAATATTTTTAAGATTTAAAATAGATGAGTTCAAATTATTTATCGCTTCATTTTTATTCAATTTCAAGTTTTGAACAATATCTTTATTCTCTTTTTCAATTTTTAAATCATTTTGTAATTGAGATTTTTTTTCTTCAATCTGTAAGCTTATCTCATCTATATTTTGTCTAACTTCTACTTTTCTATCTTGTATATTTTCAACATTGGTATTTAAACTTGAAAGTCTTATATTTTTATTGTTTTTTTCATCTAATAAATTTATTGCATTATTTTTTAAATTTTCAGTTTTTTGCTCTATAGAATTTAGTTCAACCATACCTTTATCTGTGCTTCCTTGAACCTCTTCCTTACTTTCATTTAGATTTTCAAGATTTAAAAACAGTTTATCATTATCATCAATTAAAGAGTTTAGCTCTTCTTCTTTTTGAATCTTTTTTAATTTTAATTCCGACAGTTCTTTTTCATTTCTCTTCTTGTTAGTCTGTATATTATTAATTTTTTCATCTATCAAATTCAAGTCTGCTATCTTTTTATCTATACTCACCTGAATTTGATGTATACACTCACTAGATTCTGTTATTTTAATCTCTAATCCAGACAATCTTTTTTCTATATCAACAAGTTCTGCTTCTTTACTTTCCTTTGTTCTTTCTAAATCTTCAAGTTGCTCTAACAGTATCTTGCTATGATTGTTTATTTCTTTTAACTCAACATCTAATGTTTCTATTTCCCTTATATAAGAGTTTACTTGAAGTACTTTAAGCTCATCAGTAAGCTTTATGTATTTTAACGACTTTTCTTTTTGTACCTCTAAAGGTTTCAATTGATTCTCTATTTCATAAAAAACATCATTTATTCTCTCTAAATTTTCTTTTGTATTTTTAAGATTTTTTTCTCCTTCTTGCTTTTTATATCTGTATTTAGATATACCGCAAGCCTCATCAAACACTTTTCTTCTATTATTTATATTATTTCCCAGTATTTCATCAATTTTACCTTGTTCTATTATAGAATATCCTTCTCTCCCTATTCCAGTATCAAGAAGCAATTCTTTGACATCTTTTAACCTACAATTTTTATTATTTATATAAAATTCACTTTCTCCAGATCTATACGCTCTTCTCTTTATGCTAACCTCACTGTAATCAATATTTATTATATTTTCACTATTATCTATAATAAGAGATACCTCACAATAGTTCATAGGCTTTTTATTATCAGCACCTATGAATATTACATCTTCAAGCTTATCTCCTCTTAAACTCTTTATGCTTTGTTCTCCAAGAACCCATCTTATAGCATCTAACACATTACTCTTACCGCTTCCATTCGGTCCTACGATAGATGTTATTCCTTTTTCAAATATTATTTCAGTTTTATTAGGAAAGGATTTAAAGCCCTTTAATTCCAACCTCTTTAAATACAAAAAAATCCCCCCAATTAAATGTTATATATATTGTATAAATTCTTGTATATTTCATTTAAGCTTATCTTGTTTAAAACTCCATTATACTCAAAAGAAAACTTATTTATAGCTAAATTTTCTTCTTTAACAGACATTTTCACATTGTATCTTTCATATAAGTATATTATATTACTTTTTTTATTTCCAACTATTTTTGATATATTCTTTTTATTTACATAAACAGTGATAGATTTTTTTATATCCTCACTTTTTATTACATTCTCTATATAGTCTCTATATATTCTAGCTTCAATAAGTTCTCTAAGAGATGGATGATGAGGTCCGCATACAACATCTTTTCCAAGCGATATATCCTCTGTAGTTTGAAGACCTACTCTTATTACCTTTATATTTTCTAATTGAAACTTTATTAAAAGCTTTTTAGATATTTCTATAGTATTATCTAAATCAAATGGACTATATTTATTTTCCTTGTATAACTTTTCAAGACCTGTATCCTTTACTACAAGTGTTGGATATATTCTTACAAAACTAGGTCTTAAATATATAAATTTATCAGCAGTTTGGATGCATTTTTGCTCAGTATCACTAGGAAGTCCTAACATCATTTGAAGTCCAAGTTCAAACCCATATTTTTTTATAAGTTTTACAGCATTTAATACATCTTCTTGACTATGACCCCTTATACTTTGTTCTAATACATCATCATCCATAGATTGAACTCCAAGCTCTATAATACTTACTTTATGTTCTTTTAAGTTATCAAGTATAGCTTCATCTATGCAATCCGGTCTTGTTGAAAGTCTTATATCTTTTATTATCCCTTTATCTACATATTCTCTAGCTACAGACAGTAATTCCTTTTGAATATTCATATCTATAGCAGTAAAGCTTCCTCCAAAAAATGCAACCTCTATATGTAAATCTCCATTCATAGTCTCTAGATATTGTTCTATTATATTTTTAACGTCATTTGCACTAACATCAGTTGATACCCCTGTTATTTTCTTTTGATTACAAAAAATACAATCATGAGGACATCCCTTATGAGGTACAAATACTGGTATTATTCTTCTCTTCATTAACAACCAACTCTCTTTAATGCTTGTTTTGCAGCCATTTGTTCTGCTTCTTTTTTACTTTTGCCTCCACCTTTTCCTAAAATCTCCTCTCCAAGTCTTACCTGAATAATGAACTTTTTATTATGATCTGGTCCAATCTCCTCCATTACATCATAAGTTATTCTCTCATTAGTCTGACTTTGAAGTACCTCTTGAAGATGTGTTTTATAATCTCTAAATATTTTACCTTTTATAGAATCTTGTATTATATCTTGCATATGATTTATTACAAAATTACTAGCAGCTTCAAGTCCACCATCTAAATAAATCGCTCCTATTATTGCCTCAGTAGCATCTGCTAGTATTGATATACGTTCTCTACCGCCTGTTACCTCTTCACCCTTACCTAGTAACAGATATTTTCCAAGTCCAATTCTTTTTGCAAGCTCACTTAAAGATTCCTCACAAACTATATTTGCTCTAATCTTTGTAAGCTCTCCCTCAGGTAAATTCTTATTGTTTTCAAACAAATAATGACTAACTACTATTCCAAGCGCTGAATCGCCTAAAAACTCTATTCTCTCATTATATTGTATATTTCCTTTTTTATTTTCATTTGCATAAGAACTATGTGTTAAAGCCTCTAATAAATATTTTTTGTTTTTAAATGTATATTCAATTTTTTCCTCTAATTCTCTTTCATACTTTCTCATTTGTTTATTAATTATCATCCTATTTATACCTCCTAATTTTGAAGGAACTCTTATCAAATTATAGTTTACTATTTCTCAAGCTATCTTGTAAAGAAATTTAAATAAAAAACGACTGCTAAAAGCAGTCATTTTTTATACAAACTTCTATATTATTCACCACAGTTACAATCGTGATCTTCTCCTGAATGGCAATGACCATCACAACAGTCATCTTCAGCAAATAATATTACTTCTTTGCAGTTAGGGCAAAGAATATCTACATCTTCATCGTATAACAATTCTTCATCTATTTCTACATCTTCTTTACAAGTCGGACACTGGAATTGAACATAACTAAATTCTTCATCCTCATCTAATTCATCTTCATAGATTTCATCTTCTAAATCTTCTAAGTCTTCGTCTATAGTCTCTATGTATTCAGATATTTCATTTTGTTCTTCTTCAATTTCAACTATAGCGTCTGCAAAATCATCTAAAATATCAACGATACTTATCAATAATTTTCCTTCTTTAGTATTTTCGTCAACACCTAATCCATCTGCTAGTCCTTTTAAATAAGCTACTTTCTCATATAAATGTTGCATAATATATACCTCCTTAGAAATTTGTATTTTATTCTATATATGAATTATACCCAACAAGCAAGTATATTAAACCCTTGATAAATATTCTCCAGTTCTAGTATCTATTTTTATTTTATCTCCCATGTTTATAAACATAGGAACTTGAACTATAGCTCCAGTTTCAACTGTTGCATTTTTAGTTACGTTAGTAGCTGTATCTCCTTTTACTCCTGGCTCTGTTTCAATTATTTCTAACTCAACAAAGTTTGGCGCTTCAACTTGGAAAGCTTGTCCTTCATGGAATCTTATAGTTGCTGAATCATTCTCTTTTAAGAACTTTATAGCATCTTCAACTTGAACGTAGTTAAGTGGAACTTGGTCGAAAGTTTCATTATCCATGAAGTAGTATAATTCTCCATCGTTGTATAAGTATTGCATTTGCTTAGTTTCTATATTAGCCTTAGGGAACTTATCGTTTGGATTAAAAGTTTCTTCTCTTATAGATCCTGTCTTTAAGTTTCTATACTTAGTTCTAACGAAAGCTGCTCCTTTACCTGGTTTAACGTGTTGAAAATCTAATACTAAACACAGTTCTCCATCCTTTATAAAAGTAACTCCTTTTCTAAAATCACCTGCTGAAACCATTGTTATCCCTCCATAATTTAAATTTCTAGTAAGATAGTTCTATTAATTCTTTAGTCGAGCTAGATAATACTTCATATCCATTGATTGTAATTACAATCAAATCTTCTATTCTAACTCCTCCAAAATCCGGAATATATATACCAGGTTCATCTGTTATTATCATTCCAGGCAAAAGAGTGTTTTGTGCGTTTGGGTTCACATTAGGCATCTCATGTACTTCAAGTCCTACGCCATGGCCTAAACCATGCCCAAAATATTCTCCATAACCTTCATCTGTTATGACATCTCTAGCAATCTTATCTAGTTCAAAACCAGTCATACCTGGTTTTATATTTTCTAAAGCTCTCATTTGAGCATTTAAAACTGTATTATATACTTCTTTTTGTCTCTCACTTGCCTTTCCTACAACTATTGTTCTAGTCATATCTGAGCAATATCCATTATATACGCAACCAAAATCTAATGTCAAGAAGTCGCCTTCCTCTATTATTTTGTCGCTTGCAACCCCATGAGGAAGAGAAGATCTCTTTCCAGATGCAACTATAGAATCAAACGATAACCCAGTTGCTCCTTTTTTCTTCATAAAGTACTCAAGTTCAAGCGCAACATCCATTTCAGATACTCCTGGCTTTATAAAAGTTAGTATATAAGAAAAAGCTTCATCTGCAATACTTGCAGCTTTTCTTATAATATCTATCTCTTTGTCATCCTTTATAGCTCTTAATGCAAGCATATAGCCTTTTAAAGGAACAAATTTTATATTTTCAAGTTCTTTGCTAAATCTAGAATAAGTTGCAAAGTCCATATAATCATCTTCAAAACCTAAGCTATTTATATTCATATCCTTCAAAAACCCTGTTACAGGCTTTTCTCTTGATATTTCTATTATTTCAAAGTCTTTACATTGATTAGTAGCCTGTTGTATATATCTAAAATCTGTGAAGAATAAGTTTTTATCTTGTGTTATAAGAGCATATCCTGTAGTTCCTGTGAAATTTGATACATATCTTCTATTTTCAGCTTTATAAATTAACACAGCATCTAAATCAGTATTTTTCATATGTTCTCTTAATCGATTTATTCTATCCATTATTTTTCACCCCTTATGTAGTTTATTATACTATATAAGCCTAGTATATAACTATAAAATCCAAATCCTGTTATTTGTCCTATACATGCTTTTGCTGTAACACTTTTTTGTCTAAATTCTTCTCGTTTATGAATATTTGAGATATGAACCTCTACAAAAGGCTTGTCTACAGATTTTATAGCATCATAAATAGCATAACTATAGTGTGTATAAGCTCCTGGATTTATCACTATTCCATCATATGTATTTATACTACTTTGAATCTTATCTATTATTTCCCCTTCATGATTACTTTGAAAAAATTCTACTCTTATATTCATATCCTTTGATTCTTCTAATATTAATTTATGTAAATCTTGTATAGTATCATTCCCATATATATCTGTTTCTCTTTTCCCTATTAAATTTAAATTAGGACCATTTAATATGAGTATATTTTTCATTAAAACACCTCTAGTATTAAAATTCGTTTTATCCTACGCATAGTTCATGTGCTCAACTAGTCTTAACCCACTACGTTACTTAAAAATAATTGATACTTTTGCTTTCTTATCTATATTATTAATAAATCGAAAACATCATATTTACCTAAAATATGAAATTATACTACTATATAATATCATATTTTAGGTAAATTTAGTAGTATATTAGACACTACTTCATCTATATTTTTACCATCTGTATCTATTTCAAAATGAGAACATCTTGAGTATTTATCTAATCTAGACTTTAGCAAAGATTCTATTTTTTGTTCTTTGTTTTTAACCTTTAGCAAAGGTCTTTCTATTTTAGATTTCTCTAAGTTTCTCATTATAGTATCAGTACTCGCCTTTAGCCACACAACCATTCCTATTTTTCTAAGTAATTCTATATTTTGATCATTACTTATTATGCCTCCACCAGTTGACAATATTATATTTTTTTTATTTGAAAGTATTTCCAAACTCTGTTTTTCCAAATTTCTAAAGTACTTCTCTCCCTTTTTATTAAATATTTCGTTTATACTCATTTTTTTCTTTTGTTCAATATATATATCTGTATCTATTAATTCCATATTTAATTTTTTAGAAAGTAATCTTGAAACACTGCTCTTACCAGTCCCCATAAATCCTATTATCACTATATTTTCCACTTTACTTATCTCCATTGTGAGGATTTTTAGACACCGTTTCTATAGCTTTTATAATTTCACTTATTATTTTTACATTTGACTCATTTGTACTCTCATCTATTCTTATAAATACATTCCCTCTTTGGGTGGCTCCATATCTAGGCTTTAAATTATTAAGTGCCATAGCCTTTATATCTAGAATGCATTTATGACACTTACATATATCTTTATATTCTTCTAACAATTTTTTTAGATGTATATCCACCAAATCTTCCATATAATTCTTTAATTCGTTCAAAGCAAATCCCCCTAATTAATTATAATAATTTCTAAAATAAATTAAAAAGCTAGTATTTATAGCCTCTTTATCCTTTTGTAATTTCAATGAAATTTTCGCACCACTTCCATTATCTACATTTTTTATGTTTATATTTTCTACATAATCGCCGACCTCATATCCATTATACTTTATATTTTTTTTGAAAAAAACCTTTTTTTTACTATATATATAATATATGCTATATATCTGTCCATCTACATTAAATCTTACTTCTTTTATATCCGCTTCATCAAATTTATTTAGGTCGATTTTTTTACCATTTTTATCTATCACACGGTCTATCCCAGATGATGAGTACAAATTATTTTCTATGAAGTTTTGTATCATTTGAGCTTGTTCTTGTATTTCAATATTTGAATACGAACTATTGTATACTTTAGTGCTGAACATAAATATATTAAATATAATCATAAGTAAAACACTTATAAAACCTAAAGATATTATAAGTTCTATAAGTGTTATTCCCCTATTCTTCATATAATCCCTCTTTTATTAAAACTCTACCACTAAACGGAACTATGGTTATTATTTTAATTTTATTATTAATTTTGTCCTTTATTTTTATAGTTTCTCCTTTACGTCTAAGAACTCCCCTTAATCCAAAATTTATTACTTCAACACCACGAATCATCTCTGTATTTTGTGGAAGTTCCACTTTTTTCTTTATTTTCTCAGACTCTTTCAACAAATATGCAATAGTACCTTCCTCTGATTCTTCATAACATATTTTAACCGACTCATCATAGTTCATATTTTTCATTCTAGTATATCGTATATCACTGCATAGTTGTCTTGCAAATGAATCTATTTTATAATCTCTTATACTTATTTTGTATATCGCTATTGATGAAATAATAATGATTAAGCTTATAGTTATTAATAATTCTATCAAAGTCACACTCCTTTATTATCCATTCTATTCCCTCCCATCCTTCCTAAACCATTTTTCAAGATGAATTAATTTTCCTATATTATTTTCATTATATATATCATCCTTATTAGGTACATCGATGTAATAACCTTGCACTAATTCATTAGTCATTTTGTCCTTTGTATAAAGGGCTATTATTTCAAAACAGGGTTTATCCCCTTTAAAATTAAAACGTTCATCTAAAGCTTTCAACTTTATATTCTCCATGTCTAAATTTCTCAAATTTTTTTGCAATATACAATGTCTATCTATTCTTGAAAAACATTTTCTATATTCTTCTTTGAATATAAGATTTAATTTTTCATCTATTTTTTCTTTATTTATCACAAAGTGTATTCCAAATTCATCCTCTATCAAATCTATATATTCGCTGTCTATTCCTTGCATTTCTTTGTTTTTTTCTTCATTCAAAAATTTATCATACTCATTTTTCAAAAAATCTTCAACTTTATTATTTGCTCTTTCTATACTTAACTCAACGTGCTTTACAACTTCTAAATATGCTGTATCAAGGCCTCCTTCACTTTTATAAAAAGCCACTTTCGATTTAACATATATATCTTGTATCTCGTAATTAGTTATACAAATATTTATTAAAGTTATGCTAATTAGCATAACTAACATAAAAAGTAAAAGTGAGCTTATCAATATATATCCTTTTTCATTTTTCATATATCAATTCCTTATAACCTTTAATGTTTTTAAGTTTACAATTTCTTTTTCATCTTTTTTAACTTTAACAGATAGTTCAAAAAGATAATCACTATCATCATTCTTTTTATTTATATCTGTATCCACCTCATATTTACCATACAGTTCTTTTGAATCGTTGTATTTTATAAAACCTTCATAGTCTTCATTCCTTATTTTTTCAATATATTCTTGCGCTATATTTAGAGCCTCTAATTTTTCTTTTGACTTTATATTAAGCATGACACAACTTGTAATTATAGTTAAGAATACAGCTACAGTTATTTGAATAAGAGCCAATGATATTATGATTTCTACCAAAGTTAATCCTTTATTATTCATATATCACCTACCTTTAATTGGATTATTGACTTTTGATTGGTAAGTAATACATGCAAAATAAAAAATAGAATTAATTCTTAAACTGAATTTACGTTTTACTTATTTGAGATTATTTAATATAATTTCATGGATATATATAACTATAGTTTAATTCATAATTATAAAATAATACGAACTAGTATTTTGCAACTATATTATTCAAGGAGGTTATATTATGAGTATAAAAATGATGCACCATGTCTGTATTCAAACAGAAAAGTATAAAGAATCACTTGAATTTTACACTAAAATCTTAGGCTTTGAGTTAGTTCAAGAAACAGCAAATTTTCATAAACGAGATTTCAATACATGGTTAAAATTAGGAACATTTATGATTGAATTGCAAACTGGTAAAAAAGGAGATAAATTAAATGATTGGAGTTCATTAAATAAAGGAATAGTGCATATGTGTTTTTTAGTAGATAATGTTCAAGAAGAATTCGATAGAATAAAAAAATTAGGTTATACCAACTTCAAAATTAAAAATGGTGAAGAAATATATAAAGTTGAAGATGGATATTTATTCAAAGTCAAAGCACCAGAAGGTACCGAAATTGAAATAAGAGACATGCTAATATAAAAACCTACATATTATATTATCTTATGTAGGAGAAACCAAAGGAGCTTTTAGAGCTCCTTTATTTTGTATTCAAAATATCGTCGTATTCACGGTATTTTCATAGAAAGTTTTTTGATAACCCATATAAAATCAAAAGTAGCTACCTACATTTCCTTTGTAGGAAATCTAGGTAGCTACTAAATAAAATCATTTCAATAAGCTTTATTTTCTTATTAATTATTAAAATCTAAGTTCTTCAACCTCAAATAAATCTTCTCTATCTGGTCTTACTCCAGTCCATATATAAAAAGCTTCAAGTGCTTGATTTATAAGCATGTCTATTCCACCTAAAGTATCTAAATTATTCTCTTTTGCCCACTTTAGAAATCTTGTTTCCTTTGGATTATATACTATATCACACACTAAAATATCTTTATCAACCTTTATTGTCTCATCTATTGGAATTTGATCTACCTTAGGAGACAATCCCAATGATGTTGTATTTATCAATATATCTATATTTTCTAAATCTTCTTTAGTTATATTGATATTCCCTGTTTTTACACTTGATTTAAAGTTTTCCTTTATAGTATTTGATATATTATTAGCTTTATCTATACTTCTATTTCTAATTTCAATAGACTTTGCTCTATTATTGGCTATTTCTACAGCTATACTTCTAGCTGCACCTCCTGCACCTAATATCATTACATTTTTACCTTCTATTTTATACCCCTTACCAAGTACTGAATTTACAAATCCCATTCCATCTGTATTGTATCCTATCAATCTTCCATTATCATTTTTTATAGTATTAACTGCTCCTATTAACTTAGCATTAATATCTATCTCATCTAAGTAGTTCATAATCTCTACCTTATGAGGTACAGTAACATTAGCACCCTTTATTTTTAGTACTTTCATAGCATTAACTGCTTCTTTTAGAGATTTTTTATCTACATCAAAACACATATACTTTGAATTTATATCGTATTTTTCAAATAAACAGTTATGAATACTCGGTGAAAAACTGTGTTCAACGGGTTGCCCTATAAGACATATTAGTTTCGTACTGCCATTTATCATATTATCATCTCCTATAGGTACATTATACATTATTAGCTTACAAATTTTGCACCAGATATTCTAATAGCAGTATTTACACAATTGTATATAAGTGCAGTTGCAAATATATTTGCAAAAGATGTAGGTAGAACTATAGTTAAAAAGAGAGTCTTAAATGGTACTGGAAGACCTACCATAAATAATGCTGTTATTAAGAATACACTTCCACTTACTATAGTTGCTAAAAATGCTACACCAGCTATACTTATTTGTTTTTCTTTATACTTACCTATTAATTTAATCATAAGGTATACCACTATACAAGTTACAATTTTATCTATGAAATTAGGTATTTGCCCACCTGGAAATGTAGTAGTCATAGCTGTTATAAATCCACCTATAACTCCTGTTAAAAGAGCATTTTTAAGTTCACTATTTATTAAAATGGCTACAACCATAATAGAAAGCATTAAATCAAATTTCATACCAGCTACAACACCCGGTATTATTTGGTGTAGTATAAATCCTATTGCAAGTAATAAAGCTGTTAATATATTTTTTCTTAAATTCATAATAAATCTCTCCTTTTTTATTTTTTTTAATTAATCAATCAAAATACCAGTCTCCTTCAGTTCATAACATATCTATCAACCCCTTATGGTTTTTTTGTATAAAAAAAAGCCTATCATCCCTATAAAAGGGACGAAAGACTTATAGTTTCCGCGGTACCACCCAGATTAAATAGCTTACAGCTATTTCACTTTAACAGATACGAAGATTTCTCTTGATATCCTGTTTCTATAACGGGAAACACCCGGCCTTGGCTAATTTCATTCGATTTCACCTAGCTTCTCACAGGTCCATTCATTAAAAGGCTAACAATGGGACTTTCACCAATCTCCCACTCGCTGAGTATTAAACAGTTTAACTACTTACTCCTGATCTTAGAATTTATTCTTGCTTTTTTATAATTATATTAAACATACAATAAAATTGCAACTAATTTTTATAATTTTTTATATATTAAAAAAACTATATTCTATTTACACCTGTTCTTATAGCCGCCTCTTTCACTGCATTTGCAACATTTGTACCTACATTTTTATCAAATGCCTTAGGAAGTATATTATCAACCGAAATTTCTTCATCAGGTATAGTATTTGCTATTGCTAAAGCTGCTGCAATTTTCATTTCTTCATTTATTTCACTAGCTCTAACATCTAGTGCTCCTCTAAATATACCTGGAAAAGCTAATACATTGTTTACTTGATTATCAAAATCCGATCTTCCTGTTCCTATTATAAATACGCCTGCTTCTTTTGCTTTGTCTGGCATTATCTCTGGTATTGGATTTGCCATGGCAAATACTATAGACTTATCATTCATACTCGCAACCATCTCTTTTGTTAGAATATTAGGTGCAGATACCCCAATAAATACATCTTTTTTACATATAATATCCTTTAAAATTCCTCTTTCATCATTCTTATTAGTGATTTTAGCCATTTCTTGTTGAGCCCAGTTGATATTTTCTTTTCCTTCAAATATAGCTCCATCCTTATCACATAAAACAATGTTTTTAACTCCCATACTTATAAGAAGCTTCGATATTGCTATTCCAGCAGATCCAGGACCATTAACTACTACTTCTAGTTCCTTTATATCTTTATTTGCAAGCTTTAAGCTATTTATAATTCCAGCTGCAACTACTATCGCAGTTCCATGTTGATCATCGTGAAATACCGGTATATCTAAAACTTCTTTCAACTTGTTCTCTATTTCAAAACATCTAGGAGCAGATATATCCTCTAAGTTGACTCCTCCAAATACAGGCTCCATAAGCTTCACAGTTTTTACTATCTCATCTACATCATTGGTATTAAGACAAATCGGAAATGCATCTACATCTGCAAATTCTTTAAAAAGTATAGCCTTTCCCTCCATAACTGGTATAGATGCCTTTGCACCTATATTACCAAGACCTAACACTGCACTACCATCACTTACTACAGCAACTAAATTAGATTTCGACGTATAATCATATACCTTATTTTCATCATCATATATTTCTCTACATGGCATTGCAACTCCTGGAGTATAAGCTATTGATAAATCATCTTTATCTTTTACTGCAACCTTACTCTTAACAGATATTTTACCCTTATTTTCCTTATGTAATTTTAAAGCTAACTCATTGTAATCCTTCATCTAAAATACCTACTTTCTTTCGTATTTTTTTCTTTCTATATCGTATAAATTATTACCTTCACTATCTATAACTACAACTACAGGAAAGTTTTCAACCTTAAGTTTTCTAACAGCCTCTGCTCCTAAATCCTCATATAGTATAACTTCACTTTCCTTAATACAACTAGATATTATAGCACCTGCTCCACCAGTTGCAGCAAAATAGACACAATTATTATCCTTTATACCTTGAATTACCTCTTCTTTTCTATATCCTTTTCCTATCATTCCTTTAAGCCCTCTTTCAAGTAAAGGAATTGTCATATCATCCATTCTATAGCTTGTAGTAGGTCCTGCTGAACCGATGACTTCACCCGGCTTATTAGGAGACGGTCCTACATAATATATTACGTTTCCCTTCAAATCAAAAGGTGTTTCGTTATTATTTTTAATATATTCTATAATTCTCTTATGAGCCATATCTCTTGCTGTGTATATAGTTCCACTAATATGTACTATATCTCCAGCTTTTAAATCATTCACTATTTTATCATCAAGTGGTGTGCTTATTAACTTAATATCTTTTTTCATAAAATCCCCCTATAATATAATTTCTTCATGTCTTGATGCATGACAATTTATATTAACAGCAACAGGAAGGCCTGCTATATGAGTTGCAAATGTTTCTATATTAACACTAAGAGCTGTAGTTCTTCCTCCAAGTCCTTGAGGTCCTATACCTAAATCATTTATTTTTTTTAAAAGTCTTTTTTCCATATCCTTTATATGATCCAAATCATTATGATTTCCTATTTCTCTAATCAAAGCTTTTTTAGACATATAAGCTGCCTTATCCATAGTTCCTCCTATTCCTACCCCAACAACTATAGGAGGACAAGGATTTGCACCTGCATTTGATACAGTCTCTATTACAAAATCTTCTACACCCTTAACTCCATCAGAAGGCTTTAACATTTTTATTCTACTCATATTCTCACTGCCAAACCCTTTTGGTGCAAAAGTTATTTTAACTTTATCACCTTCTACTATTTCGTAATATATTATAGCAGGTGTATTATCTTTAGTATTATTTCTAATTAAGGGATCTTCAACTACTGATTTTCTCAAGTATCCCTCTTTATATCCCTGTCTTACCCCTTCATTTATAGCATCAGTTATGTTTTGACCTTCAAATAAAACCTCTTGTCCAACCTCTAAAAAAACTACAGCCATTCCAGTATCTTGACATATAGGCATACTATTTTTTTTGGCGATTTCTGCATTTTCAATCAACGTATCTAATATATGTCTTCCTATATCAGACTCTTCTTTTTCTATATTTTCCTTAAAAGAATTCATTACATCCTTACATAAATTTATATTAGAACTTATACTCATTTTCTTTACAGCCTCTAATACATCACTCGTATTTATTCTTCTCAATAATACCCCTCCTAAATTATACTATCCTACTTTATACTATTTTATTTTTAATCTTAACATTTTTCAAGTTTTTTATTTTAATGTTCGCATATTTTTCAAAAAAAATAAAGGTATAAGACTACCTTTATTTTTTCCCTATAACCATCAAAACTACTTTTTCTATATATTTAGCAGGACTTGGTATTTCAACGCCAAACCCCAAAAGTATACTTATTACCAATGATATTGAAAATATGGAACAATAAAGAACTAACTCCTTCTTTTTATGCATTTTGACTAAAGGTACTATTTCTAAAAAACCTATTATTACATAAGCTACTATTATCATAAATACTACCATATTAATCACCCACCTTAATAGGCTTTGATGTTAAAGCACTTCCCTTTATATTTACTTCAACATTTATATCGACCTTCAAATGTTCAAATATTTCATCCCAATCATCCTTGATTTTTTTCCATTCATTAGGCATCTTTCTATAAATAGCATTTCCAAATCCAAATATATCGCTATTGTAATCTTTTTGAGCCCTTTTTATAGTTTTTAACATTTCTTTTTTTACGGTTTCTTCAGCTTCAACTTTTAATTTGTTTCTTCCTGGTTCACTTATTAAATCTTCACTTCCTATTATTTCTGATATTCCTACATCTAATTTTGAATCTATATTCATAATTATATTTCCATCTTTCATAATAGGTTTAACCTTTGTTTTGGTTTTAAATATTTCAAGCGTACAATCCGTGTTAGCATTATCCACATTCTTTACTATAACCAAACCTGATTTTAATTCGTCCTTTATAAGCATCATACTCATTGTCTCTATTCCATTTATACTTCCTACAAGTTTATCTTTTTTAAATACACCCATTCCAAATATTTCTGGAACCACCTCATCCTTTTGTATACTTCTATTAACTATTGGAATTGTACACGAAATTCCCTCGGCTGCTAAATCCTTTAGAAATTGATGTAGTTCTACAGCTTCAAATTTAGAAACCGAGTCCTTATTTTTAAGTTTATCCTCTAAATGCGCAGATATGGTAGAATGTAATTTAGTCTCACACTCCAATATCTCTTTTGCAGTTTTTTCCTTAGATATTAAAAGCCATATATCAGACCTTACCTCTGCATCTCTATTTATAAAGTCTATAATATCAACGATACCTTTTTTAGCTATATCTTCGCTTATTATAAATACCTTAGCATGAGGCCAATACCCTCTTTTACCAGAATGAACTATCATATTTCTTGCTGCATCGAATATAGATTTTCCTTTTTCAGATATAAGATTTGCATCCAGTTTAAAGTCCTGACCCGCAAGGGGCTTTACAATTTCAACAGTCAAAATATACTTCTCTTTTTCTTCAGATAAGTCTACTGCTGCTCCATTTATTATATTCACATCATTGATTTCTCTATAATTCCAACATCCAGAAAGTATAAGCATAAAAATTGGTATTATGAAAAATACAATTTGCTTTTTTAATTTAATCATAATTTTATACCTTCTTTCTTATCTAGTGGAATCTTTCTTTCTTATTCTATTTTTATTACTTATAAACTTTGGTCTATATTCCATACACCACCATGGAGCTCTTATAGCCGTATCCTTTATATCTTGATATTTTGTACTTACTAAATCCATCATATAAGGTACTCCAAATGATCTCATAGACATTAAATGTATGAACAAACCTATAACCCCAAATATATATCCATATAGTCCTAAAAATGAGGCTAATAATAAAAATACAACTCTAATAATTATAATTGCACCTATCATTTTAGGTACTAAAAAACTCGAAATACCCGTTAAGCCTACAATGATTACTATAGGAGCACTTACAAACCTCGCCTTAACTGCTGCATCCCCTAGAACTAAAGCTCCAACTATACTTATTGTAGCTCCAATTGGCTTTGGAAGTCTTACCCCCGCTTCTCTTAATACTTCAAATATAAATGTCATGGCAATAGCTTCAAATATAGTTGGAAACGGAACCCCTTCTCTTGCAGCTGATATACTTATAAGAAGTGGAGTTGGTATCATTTCTTGATGATACGTAACAAGAGCTAAGTAAATAGCAGGTGTACTAGTAGCTAAAAAGAATCCTACATATCTTAATATTCTATTTATAGATGAATATATAAAGTTATTATAATAATCCTCACTCGCCTGAAAATACTCTATAAATAAGAACGGAAGTGTAAGTACAACCGGTGTTCCATCGCATATCAAAGCTATTTTTCCCTCTAATAAATTACCCGCAACAACATCTGGTCTTTCTGTATAACCTATTGTAATAAATGGCGACAATGGCTCATCCCTTATTAACTCCTCTATATATCCAGATTCTATTATTCCATCTATATCTATATCATCAAGTCTTTTTTCTACTTCTTGAACTATTTTATCTGATGCTATATTTTCCATATAACATATACATATTTTAGTTTTTGTTTGTTTTCCTAAAATCTTATATTTATATTTTAAATCTTTACTCAGTATTTTTCTTCTTATCAATGTCAAATTTATGTTTATAGATTCTGTAAACCCTTCTCTAGGTCCTCTTACTACAACTTCTGATTGAGGCTCACTTATACTTCTTGTTTGCCATCCCTTAGTATCAAGTATAGCTGCTTTATTGTTATTATTCTCTAAAAGAATAGTGTCTCCATAGAGGATAGCATCTATTAATTGATCTAAAGTATCCATTGTTTTTATACCCGAATAACATATAGTATTACTTAACAAATCATCCATACTACTTTCTGATTCTTCATTTTTCATTATAGGGTCTATTATGTACTCATTAATAGAATTCTTATCAGCCATACCATCGCAAAATATTACACAGTACTTTGTTTTATTTGAAGTTTGATCTGTAAACATTCTATATATTATAGAATCATTATTTTTTAATACTTCTTTAAATGTGTTTATGTTTTTTTCAAGCGATTTTGTAAGTTTAGTAGTTTTATTTTCATCTTTATTTAAAATCTTATTTTTAATTTTTTTTAGCACAAAAACACCTCTTTTAAGTTTTACTCTATTGTATAATTATTTCCATATTACAATTATGTATTCAAATTTATTACGTAAAAAAGCCTATGGCATGAAAATTCATACCATAGGCTTCTTTTAACTAATCTATAATTGTCATAACTTCTTCTATATCTTTTCTAGGAGGACTCATTACATCTCCATCAGGTATTCCTATAGGAGTCATAGCTGCAAAAGTATATCCTTCTTTTTCAAATCCTATAAACTCAGACAGTTCTTCTTTAGCATAATTTGGTCCTGTCATCCAACAACCACCATATCCCATATTAGCAGCAGCTAATAATAGGTTTTCCATAGCTGCACCTATATTTTGTATTCCAGGAGCTGGTTTTAAGAGAGAATGTATTTCTTCTTTTGACGCTCCACCTTCTTTTAATAAATCCAGCGCTGTAACAGGATATTCTCCTGCATATACTATAACAACAGATGGAGCATTTTTGAATATAGTAAAGTACTTTAGAAATTTCATGAATTTTTCACGTTTTTTCTCATCCTTTGTATAAGATGCTACTTTTTCGTGTTTTTTCTCTATTATTCTAGCCATTTCTTGTATCTTTTCTTTATCTCTAACGATTACAAAATGCCAGTTTTGAACATTCTTTCCTGACGGGGCATGCGTTGCAGCCTTTATCATCTCTTTTATATCTTGCATCGGTACTTGTTCTTCCTTAAATTTTCTAACACTATGTCTTTTGTAAATAAAATCTAAATTACTCATAAAATCCTCCTCGTAAATATCTCAGATTGTATACAATATAATTATAGTTTGATATAAAACTATTGTCAATCAAATTTTCTATTATTATATTAATTATTCTACATCAAAATTCTTATTGATTTTATTGAGTAAATAAAAAAACATATCTTCTTCTTCTTTAGTAAATCCTTTATATACTGTATCTATTAGTTTTTTAGATATTTCTTCAAATTTGGGTCTTATATCTATTCCCTTTTGGGTTAAAACTATATAAGTTACCCTTTTATCTTGTTCACATTTTTCTTTTTTAATATAACCAAAAGAAACTAATTTATTACATAAAGATGTAACTGTTGATTTGTCTCTTCTTATAAGCTTAGCTATTTCCTTCATAGTTAGCTTTCCGTTGTTTTTATATAAAACTGAAAGTATAGAACCATGAGATGGCACTATATTTTCTATATTATGTTCTTTTAATTCTTTTTCCAAAAATTTTTGATATTTTTTTCTTGTAGTGCTTATATACCCTATAATATAGTTTCTATATTTATTCATCGTTTATCCCTCTTTTATAATTTATTATCCCTACTAGCCAAAGTTATTTGAAAAGATATAGATATTATAAACAATTTTGAATTTATTTACAAATAGAAATATTATAAATCAAAAAGAGTCATATTAATGACCCTTTTGTAGATTAAATTCTTTTTTTAGTTTTTTCAAAGCTCTTTTTTCTATTCTAGATACATATGACCTTGATATACCTAGTCTTTGAGCTATTTCTCTTTGAGTTTTATAACCACTTTTAGTAAGTCCGTACCTCAATTGTATTATTTCCTTTTCTCTTAATGTCAATGCTTCGTCTATTTTTTTATATAATTTTTTAACCTGTATTTTAAGTTCCACCTCATCAATAACATGGTCCACATCCGTTCCAAGTATGTCTATTAAAGATATTTCATTATCTTATATATATTATCAACAAAAACCTTAATCAAGTTATTATATAATTTCATTAAACATAAAATAAGAGACTAATAGTCTCTTATTTTATGTTTTCAAATGCAGTTGATAGCATAAGCTTTATTCTATTTATTTGATTAATTTCACTTGCGCCAGGATCATAATCTACAGCTACTATATTTGATTTTGGATATCTACTTTTTATTTCTTTTATTACTCCTTTACCAGTTATATGATTTGGAAGACAAGCAAAAGGTTGCATACATACTATATTTTCAACTCCCTCTTCTATAAGCTCTATCATCTCTGCAGTTAAAAGCCATCCTTCTCCTGTCTGATTGCCAAGCGATACAACAGAACTTGCCTTATCAGCCAGTTCATATATCTTCTTTGGAGAATTGAAATTTTTACTTTTATTTAAGTGTTTTCTTATATAATTTCTTGTATATTCTATGAAATCTATTATTATTTTACTCAAGTCCTTATTTATCTTTTTACCTGACAAGTATTCATATCTGTATATATTACCATAAATACTGTACAAGAAAAAATCTATAAGGTCTAAAACCACAGCCTCAGCTCCTTCTAATTCTAACATTTCAACTATATTGTTGTTCGCTAAAGGATGATACTTGACTAATATTTCTCCTACCAGCCCAACTTTAGGCTTTGGTTCATGTGATATTTCTAAATTATCAAAATCACGTATTATATTCTTTATATTTTTTTTGAATTCTCCTATTTTTCCATTTTTTATATTTTCAAAACACTTTAAAGTCCAATCATCGTATAGTTTGTTTGAAGAACCTACAACCTTCTCATAAGGTCTTGTTTTGTACAATACCCTCATGAATAAATCACCATATATGCAACCCATGGCAGCCTTTTTCATAAGAGATATACTTATCTTAAATCCAGGATTTTTCTCAATCCCAGATAAGTTTGCTGAAATTACAGGAATATTATTAAATCCTGAATCTTTTAAAGCTTTTCTCAAAAAACCTATATAATTACTAGCTCTACACCCTCCACCTGTTTGGGATATTATTATTGATGTGTTATCTACATCGTATTTATTAGATTTTAAAGCGTTTATTATCTGACCTATAACTATTATAGATGGGTAGCATGCATCGTTGTTTACGTATTTGAGCCCTTCATCTATACATTTTCTATCCATAGACTCTATTACTTCTAGATTATATCCTTCGCTTTTAAATGCCTCTTGTATAAACTTAAAATGTATCGGAGACATTTGAGGACATAATATAGTGTGATTTTGCTTCATATCCTTAGTAAAGACTACTTTTGTATCATCATTTGACTTAATTTTTTTCATATTTATATTTTTTTCTTTAATTGCAGATATTAACGATCTTATTCTTATATTAGCAGCACCTAGATTATTTACTTCGTCTATCTTAATTAAAGTATATATCTTTCCATCAAGTATTTCCTTGACTTGATCACTAGTTACTGCATCAAGACCACAGCCAAACGAATTAAGTTGTATGAGCTCTAAATTATCATTCTCTTTAACATAACTTGCAGCTGAGTAAAGTCTTGAATGATACATCCATTGATCAAGTGCCCTTAAAGGCTTATTTATTTTTCCTAGATGAGATACACTATCCTCTGTTAAAACAGCTATAGAATTAGAGGTTATTATATTTTGTATTCCATGATTTATTTGAGGATCTATATGATACGGTCTACCAGCTAAAACTATACCTATCTTAGAATTCTCTTGTAAGTACTTTACAATTTCTTCCCCTTTTTTTCTTATATCATTTTTAACTTTAACATCTTCATTCCAGGCCTTATTTATAGCCTTATCTATTTCTTTCTTTGGTATATTAAAACTACTTAATATCTCATACATCCTCTTTATAAGCCGTTTTTTATTATTATACGGTATAAATGGATTCATAAATTTCACATTGTTGCCCTTTATTACTTCCATATTATTCTTTATAACTTCTGAATAAGATGTAACTATAGGACAATTGAAATTATTGTTTGCACTTTCGAATTCTTTTTTTTCATGAGCTATACAGGGGTAGAATATAAAATTTACTCCTTTTTTAATAAGATATGTTATATGGCCATGAACCATTTTAGCTGGATAACAAGTTGATTCAGATGGTATACTATCCATTCCAAGCTCATAAATTTTATTTGATGAACAAGGTGATATCTCTACTCTAAATTCCAATTCATTAAAGAAAGTAAACCAAAATGGATAGTTTTCATATATATTAAGAACTCTAGGTATACCCACAATTCCCCTTTTCGCCTTGTCTTTATCAATAGGAATATAATTGAATATTTTATTGTATTTATACTCATACATATTAAATTCATATTGAGATCTCATTTGATTAGTGCCCTTTTCACATCTATTTCCAGATATGAATTTCTGCCCATTTTGAAACTTATTTATAGTGATTGAACAGTTATTAGAGCATTTTTTACATCTTGTAGATATAGTTTCAAATGAAAATTCTTTTAATTCCTCTTCTTTTAAAAGAGTTGTCTTATATCCTTTGCAGTATCTATTCTTAGATATTATAGCAGCACCATATGCCCCCATAAGACCTGATATATCAGGTCTTATAACTTCTTTTTGTAGTATTTTCTCAATACATCTAAGTATAGCATCATTGTGAAAAGTACCACCTTGAACTACTATATTATCTCCTAAATCATTTATATCTTTTATCTTTATAACTTTATAAAGAGCATTTTTTATTACAGAGTATGAAAGTCCAGCTGATATATCAGATATATCATACCCTTCTTTTTGAGCCTGTTTAACTTTTGAATTCATAAATACAGTACATCTTGAACCTAAATCAACTGGCGTTCTTGCCATTAAAGCTTTATTAGAAAATGTTTCAACGTCCATATTAAGAGATTTTGCAAACGTCTCTATAAAAGACCCACACCCAGATGAGCAAGCTTCATTTAACATTATATCGTCTATTATGCCATCTTTTATTTTTAGGCATTTCATATCTTGTCCACCAATATCTAAAATAAAATCTACGTCAGGCAAAAAGTACTTAGCTGCATTATAATGTGCAACCGTCTCAACTTCTCCATAGTCCATAGATAAAGCTGATTTTAATAGTTCTTCTCCATATCCTGTTGAAGTTGAATACACTATATTAGCTTCTTTTGGTAGTTTAGAGTACATATCTTTCAATATTTCAACTGCAAAATCAAGAGGTCTTCCTTCATTTAGTCCATAGAAAGAATATAATAAATTTTTACTATCATCGATAAGTACAACCTTAGTTGTTGTAGACCCCCCATCTATTCCCAAATAGCAATTTCCTTTATATGTTGTAATGTCATTTGTTTTTATTTTATTTTTATTGTGTCTTTTTCTAAATTCCTCTAGTTCATATTTATTATTAAATAAAGGTTTTATATTTGACTCTTTTATAATTTTCAAATCATCTAATCTATGTAAATTGTTTTTCAAGTTCTCAATTTTTATTATGTTCTTGTTTTTAGATTCTATCGCAGCTCCCAGCGCTACATAAAACTGAGCATTTTCAGGAAATATAACTTCATTATCACTTAAGCTTAGGGTTTCTTTAAATCTTTTTCTAAGCTCTGATAAAAAGTGAAGAGGCCCTCCTAAAAACATTACTCTTCCTTTTATAGTTTTCCCACAAGAAAGTCCTGTTATAGTCTGATTAACAACAGCTTGGAATATAGAAACTGCTATATCTTCCTTGCAAACACCCTGATTTATAAGAGGTTGTATATCACTCTTTGCAAATACGCCACATCTAGCTGCAACCGGATATATATTTTTATAGTTTCTTGCAAGTTCATTAAGACCTTTAGTATCTGTATTTATTAAAGATGACATTTGATCTATAAAGGCTCCAGTACCTCCCGCACATGTTCCATTCATTCTTTGTTCTATTGAGTCTTCAAAAAAAGTTATCTTTGCATCTTCTCCTCCAAGCTCTATACAAACATCTACATCATCCGAACTATATTGAATTGCTTTTGTACATGCTACAACTTCTTGAATAAACTCTAAATTTAGAATCTTAGATATACTAAGACCTCCAGAACCAGTTATCATACTAGTTATACTAAAACCTTTAAATTCATCAAAAATATTATTTATAAGTTCTTTAATAGTTTTTGTTATATCTGAATAGTGTCTTGTATATTTTTTAAAAACTATATTATCATATTCATCTATTAAAATTAGCTTAACTGTAGTAGACCCTATATCCAACCCCATATGCAATAAATTATTCATATAACCTACAGCTTAATAGCTGAAACTCACCCCCTATGCCTTATGTGAATTGTATTTTTAATTATATGATTATCATTGATTACTTATCTCTATTTTTCAATATATTTTCAACAATTTCTCTGCTAATATCGTGAAATTCTTCTAATATACAATCTATATCTTCTTTTGATTCTATAACCGGTTCTACTATGCATACAGTTGTATTTCCTATTATATGTATTTCATCGTATTTCATATTTTCGCTCATGTTATTCCCTCCTATTTGATTATATGAGGGTTAAATGTTGTCCTATTCACAGATTAAAAACAAAAAAGTATGGTAGATTATCTACCATACTTTTTAAAGTAAAATTATATTTTTACATCCGTTATTAGATGCTATTTGATGTAGTTCATTCATCATATCATCACTTGGTGTATAGCTGTTTATAATATCTGTTCTAACACCGTGATTTCTATATCTTATTATCTTATATCTTATATTTGGATTTAAAGATGCTATAAGTTTACTTATTTTGTCTACATTGTAATGATTATTTAAAACATTTGGAACTATAACAGTTCTAACCTCATATAATTTATCTATACTGGCTAAATATTTTATATTCTCAATTACATTTTTATTAGACATTCCCGTAAGCATTTTATGTTCATCTTCATCGTATGATTTTAAGTCTATCATACTCATATCCATTATATCTACAAAATCCTTTTTATATTTTAAAGGTATAGATCCATTAGTATCAACATAACATGTCAGTCCAAGTTCTTTAACCTTAATAAATAACTTTGTTAAAAATTCATGTTGAAGAGTACATTCTCCTCCCGAAACTGTTATCCCAGATATAAATGATTTAACTTTATATATTTGTTCATAAACTTCATCAACACTCATATAAATACTTTTTGGATTTGAATCATTCGGACATGACTTTAAGCAAATATCGCACTGCTTACAGTTTTTTAAATTCCAAATAACTTCTTTTCCTTTATTAGATAAGCTTTCGTATTTACAAGACTTAACGCATACTCCACAGTTATTACATATATTTATAGTCTCTGGATTATGACAATACAAGCAATTAAAATTACATCCTTGCATAAATATAGCACTTCTATTTCCAGGTCCATCCACAGAGCTAAATGGTAGTATTCTATTTACTAAGCCCTTACACATCTTTTCTTATCTTTCTTTCTAGTACATTGTTGTTATTTACAGCTCCCATTCCAAAAGCTACAGTATCTTGTAATACTTGTTCACCTTTTTGAAGCTTTTCTATTTCTGATCTTTTAACTAGATATCCAGTGATTCTTATAACATCACAATCAGTAGAATATAAAGAGAAATATCTCATTTCTTCTTTAAATGCACCTTTTATTATATCCAATATATATTCAGGATTTTTCTTCGCCATAGAATCAAAGTTGAATATATCACCTATTCCTGATGGGAAGTACTTGTGGAATTTTGCTGATTGAATTAAATGTTGATGTATCTCTGGTTCATCTCCTATTGGAATTCTACATCCAGGACTTATTCCTTCATCTGTATCTATTCCAACTTGTGCATGAAGAACGTATCTATTATTTGAAGCATTACAGTAAGGTGCTTCATGTTTATTTACTTCATCTTCTAATTTTTGAATTATTCTAAGCCCTAATTCATTCGCTCTCTCACTATGACCAAATCTATCTTCTTTAACATCTGAATTTATAAAGTGGTTTACACTCTCAGCAAGTCCAAACATACCGAACATAGCTGTAAAATTATCTTTTTTTACTAGATTCTCTCTAACTAAGAAGCTTGACTCAAAGAATCCACTTTCTTCTATTAAAAACTTTACTCTCTCATCCATATATCCAGCCATTACTTTAACTGCCTCAGGAAGCTTGTTTTCTATAAAATCATTTTCATCCTTTGATATTTTGCTAAGTCCTGCAAGGTTTAATCTAACTAATGTATGACTTCCTCCAGCTATATTAAGTCCATTATAGCAACTTACTATTGCATAGTTTTCACCAAGGTCATTTGAAAACATTCTGTGATTTGCAAAACTAGGTTTAGCAGTAACAAGAGCTGTATTTATAGCTTCAATTGCAAATTCATCTGAAGTTTCATCAGAATACTTAATGGTAATATTAGGTATTGCATTTTCAAGCTCTCTTTCCGCCTTTAATATAAGTCTTCCAGCTTTAGTATCCTTAGGACCTATATTAGCATGACAAAATGAGTCTGTAATAGTTCTATCAATATGAGTTAAGAATAATTTTATAGCTTTGTAAGCTTCATCCTCATCCTCTATAAATCTATCAAGTAATATATCTATATTTCCTATATACACCGGAAAAGATGTTATTGATGGAACGTGCTTGTATAAAATCAACAAACTATTTACTGCTTCCCAAATATCATTAGGAGGCTTTATACCTAAAAATTCACTTCCATTTGTAATAAATCTTTCATAATCAGGAACTATATATCTAGGTCTATACGGAGCATGCCCTTCATTAAGGTCACATATTATTCCTTCTTCTCTGTACTTTTGTGCCATTTCACTTATGTTTAGCACATTTAAAGTTTCTTCTGCAGCCCTAGCAAGACTCATAACCTTCTGTTCATAAGTCATAGTAGTATCCTTTATTATGTTTAAAATATTAGTCATGGTTATTCACTCTCCATTTAAAATATTTTAACCACTTTTAAATGGTTGTTTAACATACTAATTTTTCTTAAAATTCAGTTGATATAAACACTATACATTAATTAAGTTTCTCTTTATAGTATGCTGTTATATATATTTTATACCCTTTTGATATTTTTAGCAAACGTTATTCTTGACTATACATATATTTCAGTTTTTGCAAATATAATTTGGATATATACATATATCCAAAGGGGCACTTACACAACTATAAATTCAACTGGAATAAAAACTCCATCTGAATTAAGTTTCACTTTATTAAGAAAGGACGATGTTAATGAACAACACTTGTATTTATCTTAGAAAGTCAAGAGCAGATGAAGAAGCTGAAAAAAGAGGTGATAAGGAAACTCTGCTAAAACATAAAAAGGCCTTGCTTAAATATGCAAAAGAAAATAATTTAAATATATTAAAAATTAGAGAAGAAATAGTCTCTGGAGAAAGCTTGATGCACAGACCTCAAATGCTGGAGCTTTTAAAGGATGTTGAAAATAATCTGTATGACTCTATTTTGTGTATGGACATAGATAGACTTGGTAGAGGTAATATGAAAGAACAAGGTGTTATTCTTGAAACATTTAAAAATTCTAATACAAAGATTATAACACCTAGAAAAATATACGATTTAGATAACGAATTTGATGAAGAGTATTCAGAGTTCGAAGCGTTTATGGCTAGAAAAGAGCTTAAAATAATAAATAGACGCCTTCAAAATGGTAGAATCAGAAGTGTTGAAGATGGTAATTATTTAGGAACTCTTCCTCCGTATGGATATGAAATTTGTTATAAGGATAATTATAGAACATTGACTCCTCACCCAGAACAGTCAGTAGTTGTAAAGATTATATTCGATTTATATACAAATCATTATTTGGGAGGTAAAAAAATAGCAGATAAACTAAATAATATGAACTACAAAAGCTACACAGGTTCAAATTGGTCATCACCATCAGTTCTTTCAATAATAAAAAATAACGTCTATACAGGAAGAATACAATGGAGAAAAACTATTAATAAAAAATCAAGCGAAATAGGGAAAAACAAAGAGACTAAAATAAGACCTAAAAAAGAATGGATAGATGTTAAGGGAAAGCATGAAGCTATTATTTCTTCAAAAATGTATGAAAAAGCTCAAAAAATTTTATCAAGCCGCTCTCATACACCATTTAATTCAAAAACTAAAATTTCAAATCCTTTAGCAGGAGTTGTTAAATGCTTTTATTGCAATTCATCTATGGTACTTAGACCATATAAAAATAGAGATTCTCAAATTATGTGCCCTAAAAATTGTTCAAATAAAAGTAGTAAATTTATACATATAGAAAATAAGTTAATATTATCTTTGAGATATTGGTTGAAAAAGTACCAGTTTGATTTAAATAGATATTGTTGTAATGATACAAATAAGAATAATTCATTGTACAAAAATGTACTTTATGGATTAAAAAAAGAACTGAGTAATTTAAATGTTCAAAAAAACAACTTACACAATCTACTAGAACGAAATATATACGATGAGTCTACATATATATCTAGGTTAAATTTGATTACTAAAAAAATAAAAAATATTCAAGACTCTATAGATGATACTAATAATAAATTAACAAATGAATGTAACAAATTCAATGCAAGTTGTGTACCAAAATTCGCACACCTTTTGGATATATACGAAAGTACAAATAGTAATGCGTTAAAGAATAGATTACTAAAATCAATCCTAAATAATGTTGTATATAAAAAAGAAAAACATAAAAGAAACGATGAATTCACATTAATAATTTATCCCAAATTACCAAAAGAGTAGCTTATATTTCTAAGCTACTCTTTTTGATGCTAATGAAATATTTTATTTAATTCACTTTTTATATCTTCAATACTCTTTCCACTAGCCTTTATCACTGGTATTTTACTCGATGATGTCTCAATTCCTATAAAGTTTGATTGTAATCCGGATACTAATAATGCATCAAAATTATTTAAATAATTTGAGTTGTTTTTTTCGTCACTGTCTATTATATCAATTTGATATCCTTCTCTTTTTAAGTCATTCTTTACAAATGACATAGTTCTTTCAACCGCTATATTTTTCAATATAAAATCCTCCTAAATTTAAAGTTGATATAATACGTAAGATATTTCATTCCCTTCTTTATCTACGCCTATAGGATCTTGAAGAGATACCTCTCCTTTATTTTTTTTCCCCGCTCTTATACTCATAAGTATCTCATTATCTATACACCTTGCAGCATAAGTTGCAAGCCTTGTGCCTTTGTCGATATTAAATGTCTCTATTGCCTTTATAAGCCCAATAGTTCCAATAGATATTAAGTCTTCTATATCTTCTTGATAATTGGTATATTTTTTCACAATATGAGCTACTAATCTTAGATTTCTTTCTACTAGAATAGATTTTACACTTAAGTCTCCTTGTTTAAACTTTTTTAAATATTCTAGTTCTTCTTTAGGGGTTAGTGGATTTGGAAATGATTTTGTAGTTGTCAATATATTCACCCCCCATATAATAAGTCACTTTATATTATATGAATGCCTTTATATTATTGTGCCTGTACTTGTTTAATATTATTTATGTTTTCAATTATATCTTTAAATACAGGAGCTGCAGCTCCTCCTCCTGATTTTCCATCATATATAAATACCGTTACTGCATATTTAGGTATTTTTGCTGGATAGTATCCAGTAAACCACCCATGTACAAATTTTTTACCATTGATATAATATTCTGCCGAACCAGTTTTTCCTGCACTATTTTCTTGTGTTCCTTTTATATTGCTAGCTGTACCACTTTCAACAACGCCTTCCATTAATTTCTTTGTTCTATTTATTATAAAAGGAGAAATGACTACCTTATCTTTTTCTGTTTTATGTTTTTCAACCTCATTCATGTTTTGATCTAGTATAGAATCAAATAGATACAATTTTTTATATACTCCGTTATTAGCTATTATCTGAGTCATCTGATTTATTTGCAAAGGAGTTACTTCTATATCTCCTTGTCCTATCGATATATTACCTATAGCATTTCCTTTGATAGTATCTCCCTTTGGAAGCGAAGTCTCTTTTTCTTCTTCTATACCTATATCTATTTTGTCTGACAGTCCCATTCTTTTTGCTGTTTCTAATATTTTTTTGCTTCCTAGTCTTTTTCCTACTTCAACAAATACGGGATTGCACGAATTGTAAAAAGCCTCTTTAAATGTCTCTTCTCCATGTCCATCTCTTTTCCAGCACTTTATCTTTATTCCATCAAATTCTATATATCCGTTGCAATTAAATTTTTCTTCTTCATCTACTACATTTTCTTCAAATGCTGCAAGTGTTACTATTATTTTAAATATCGATCCAGGTGGGTATTTACATTGAATAGCTTTATTTAATAGTTCTTGATTTTTGCTATTTATATAATCTTCTATCTTATTTGGGTTGAAATTTGGTCTTGATGCCATGGCCAGTATCTCGCCTGTATTTACATCAGATACTACAACAGCCCCATTTTTATGTTTTTTATCTAATGCTTTTTCAACTATCTTTTGTATATTATAGTCTATAGTCAATTTTATGTTTTTATGATTTGTATTCTGACTTTTATATTTTTTGAAACTTCCAGGAACTACATTCTTCCTAGCATCTACAAATGCCTCTACATATTCTCTATTTTGATTTTTCAGTAAATCATTTTTAGCTTTTTCAATTCCACTTACACCTTTATTTTCATTCTCATTCACATATCCTAAAACATGTGTTAATATATTTTCACTTCTATATCTATATGTTTTATTAACTATTAAAATTGCTTTTTTGCTTTCTATTTGTTTTCTTAAATTATCATTTAAATATTTTATTTTAAGCTCTACAAGATTATTTTTAGTCTCAAATTCATTGTATATTTCTTTTTCAGAGAGTTTTGTAACTTTTTTTAATATATCTATTTTTTCCTTATCTAATTTAAAATTTCGCTTTAATATTACAACTATATCTTCCTTCTCATTGTCTGTAAGTAGAACATTATTTCTATCATATATAGTTCCTCTGTTGCTAGTCAAATCTATTTTTATTTCACTTTGTCTTATAGCTCTTTCATAATATTCTTTACCTTTATAACACTGTATGTACATAAGCCTTGCAAATAAAGATACAAATGCAAATGAAAAAGTAACTAAAAGTATTGAAAATCTTTTATTATGCTGTATATTACTTTTTTTTCTCAAAAAAACACCCCCTGATAAGGATTATTTTTTCCAATTATCAAGGGGTTAATACTTTAATTAATTATCTTTTTTAACTTTTGACTCTATTATAGACTTTATCTTAGCTACAACTATATCTATAGCAACACTATTATATCCACCTTCCGGCATTATAATATCTGCATATTTCTTATACGGCTCTATAAACTGCATATGAGCTGGTCTTACAGTAGAAAGATATTGATCTATTACCGAATCCACTGTTCTTCCTCTTTCTTCTATATCTCTTTGTATTCTTCTAAGTATTCTAATATCGTTATCTGTATCTACAAATATCTTTATATCCAACATATTTCTTAAATTTTCATCTTCTAATATCATTATACCCTCAACCACTATTATATCCTTAGAAAAAACCTCTGTATATTTATCTAAATCTCTAGTATGTTTTTCAAAGTCATACACTGGTTTTTTAATACTTTTTCCATCTAATAAATCATTTAAGTGACCTATTAAAAGTTCATTATCAAAGGCAAATGGATGATCATAATTCGTCTTTAACCTATCTTTAAATTCAAGATGACTTTGGTCTTTATAGTAAGCATCTTGCTCTATAATAGATAAATTTTCCTCAGGTATACTCTCTATTATAGCCTTACTTACTGTACTTTTTCCTGAACCTGTTCCACCAGTTATTCCTATTATCAGGGGCCTATTTTTCATCTTCTATCACCTTTCTCAATATATAATTTTCTTTAACAAAAGCATTAAACTTAATTTTGATTAACTGTCTAGGATGAGGAGCTACTTCTATCTCTTCGCCTTTTTCATTCCATATTTTATCTATCTTAGTGTAAATAGTTTCCCTATGTGGACCTATTATTTCTATTTTATCTCCTACAAACATTCTGTTTCTTTGTTCAACTGTTGCTATTCCTTCTTTCTCATCATAAGATTTAACAAGTCCTATAAAATCATAATCTCTTATGTATGAACTAGACCCATAATGTTGCTCATCTGATTTTGGCTTATCAAAATAGAAACCAGTTGTAAAATCTCTATGACTAGCTTTTTTTATTTCATCAAGCCACATAGGATTAAACTTCCACGCTTCAGGTTTTTTATAATACTCATCTATAGCCATTCTATATGCTCTAACAACAGATGCTACATAATAAGAAGTCTTCATTCTACCCTCTATTTTAAGACTTTTGATTCCAGATTCTATTATTTGAGGTATATACTCTATCATACATAGATCTTTTGAATTAAAGAAAAATGTACCTCTTTCATCTTCATATACTGGAAAATACTCTCCAGGTCGTTTTTCTTCAACTAACGAATACTCCCATCTGCAAGGATGAGCACAAGCTCCCCTATTTGCATCCCTTCCAGCCATATAATTACTTATAAGGCATCTTCCTGAATATGATATACACATAGCTCCATGTACAAATGCTTCTATTTCCATATCCTCAGGTATGTTATCTCTAATTTCTTTTATTTCTTTAAACGAAAGCTCTCTAGCAGTTACTATTCTATTAACCCCTTGGTTATACCAAAACTTAGCACTCATATAGTTAGTGTTATTAGCTTGAGTACTTAAATGTACTTCCATATCAGGTATAACAGTTTTTACAACTGAAAGAACTCCTGGGTCTGATACTATTACAGCATCAACTCCTACTTCTTCAAGTTGCTTTAAGTACTCACTTAACCCTTTAAAGTCTTCATTATGAGGTATTACATTGACCGTTACATATAACTTCTTATCTCTATCATGAACGAACTTCACACCTTCTTTCATTTGTTCATAAGTGAAATTCTTAGCACCTGCTCTTAGTCCAAAAAACTCTCCTCCAACATATACAGCATCTGCACCATATTCAATGGCCATCTTTAACTTTTCTAAATCTCCAGCTGGAGCCAGTAATTCTACCTTTTGCATATTAACACCTCTTTAATATTTTTTATAACGAATAGGAAATTATATTCCTCTTTAAATTGTGGACAAATATAAATTCCGTTATGAGTTTCATAAAAGTTTACATTTAAGATTCTTTTAAAGAAGAACTTTTTTATAACTTAAAGCCACACCATCTCCAATTGGTATTAGGCTAGTATCTAAATAATCACAATTGCATATATAGTCTAAATAATTTCTCATCCTCTTAACTATTGTCTTTTTTCTTCTGATAACATACTTATCACTGGCAACCATTCCCTTATACAATATATTATCGGATATTAAAACTCCACCAGGCTTTAATTTATCTATAACTAAATCATAAAATAATTTATATTGACCTTTAGCCGCATCAATAAAAATCATATCAAACTCCCCATCTACTTCTTTTAACCTTTCCTCAGCATCTCCCTCAAGTATAGTTATATTATCATCAAATCCATACTTTTTAATGTTTTCTGATGCCTTTTCTATCATTTTTTCATTTCTCTCTACTGTTATTATTTCACAATTCTTATTTAAAGTATTCGCAAACAGCATAGAAGAATATCCAATTGCACATCCAACCTCTAATATTCTCTTAGGCTTGTTCATCTTTAAAACCACTTTTAAAAGTTCTGCAACTTCTTTATGAACTATAGGAACTAAGTTTTCACTCGCATAATCCTCTAATTCCTTTAAAAAAGCTTCGCTTTCTTTTAATGTATTTCTTATATATTCTTCTACAAATTCATCTACTATATTGCTCAAAAGTATCATCCTTTCTATGACACAAATAAATAGGTGGATTCCCACCTATTCACTCTCATTTTCTCCTTTTCTTTTCAGATGCTCATTATACGTCTTTGAAAAACTGTGACTTCCATCCTTCTTCGCTACAAAATACAAATAATCCACATCTTCTGGATAAAGTGCTGCTTCTATTGATTTTTTTCCCGGTGATGCTATTGGTCCAGGAGGTAGACCTGCATTTTTGTATGTATTATACGGAGAATCTATTTTTATATCCTCAAAGCTTAAATTCGGCTTTCTTTCTCCTAATATATATTGAACCGTCGCACAAGATTGAAGAGGCATATTTATATTCATTCTATTGTAAAATACACCCGCTATTATACTTCTTTCTTTATCTAACCTAGCTTCTCTTTCTACAATAGATGCAAGAGTTATTACTTGGTTAAGTGTAAGATTTTTTTCATTTTGAATTTTTTTATATTCATCAGTATACATTTGATCAAATCTATTCAACAACATATTTATGATATCTTTTTCTGAATAGTTTTTATTGACAAAATAAGTATCAGGAAATAAATATCCTTCAAGAGATACTATATACTCTTGATTTAAAAATGAATACTTGTCTCTAAATACAGACGGAGTATTTACTAAATCCATAAACTTCTCTTTATCAACAAGTCCCAAATTTGAAAGTCTATCTGCAATTTGATGTGCTTCAAAACCTTCTGGAATAGTAACCTTAACTAAATCCTTATATACACTCCCTGAATTTAACATATCCAATATTTCTTTATTTGAATACGATTGATTTAAATTATAAAGTCCAGCCTTTATTCCAGTATCCATCTTATTGATTTTAGCAATTATTTTGAAAAATAATTTATTCTTTATGAGTTGTTTTTCAAACAATGTATCACTAACACTGTTGAGTGAAGATCCTTTTTTTATATCCACTAGCACTTGCTTATCCTTACTCGAATCATAAGGACCTGTTTGTATATTAAAATAGACTAACCCCGATGATATAATAATTACTGTAAAAATACACATAATAAATACTTTTTTCATATTATTACCTCTTTTTTCTTAAATTCAATATATTTTATGGTGTTATGAATCAAATGCTAAACAATATAGACTTTTGAATTTTTAATCTTTTTATACATCTATACTATTATATAATTTTAGAGTATTTTTTACAATATGTAACTTATTAATTCAAAAAATTGTATAAAGAAAAGATGTACCTATGTCGGCACATCTTTTCTTTATATCATATATAAGTTTTTACTAGAATCTTTCTATTCCATTCTTAGTAACTACTCCATGAATAAGCTTTCTTGAAGCAGGCTTATCATCAGATATAGTATAAGCTGATAAAAGTCTTTCTTTAGCTGAATCAAGCTTTTTCATATCATTAACATACATAAAAGCTAAAGTTTCACCTTCTTCTACCATATCTCCAACTTTTTTCTTAAGTATTATACCAGTTCCAAGATCTAATTCATCTTCTTTCGTCTCTCTACCTGCTCCTAACATCATGGCACTAAGACCAACAGTTTCTGCTTCAATCTTACTTACATAACCTTTTTTAATAGATTTAACTTCTATTATGTTAGTAGCTCCTGGTAATAAGTCATAATTATCAACTACAGCCTTATTTCCACCTTGAATCTCTATAAATTCTCTTAGTTTATCAAGAGCTTTTCCAGAAGATATAGACTCTTCTAACATTTTTCTTCCTTCTTCATATGTGTTTGCAACCTTAGATAGCATTAACATATATGAACCTAAATTAAGGCAAAGCTCTGTGAAATCCTTTGGCCCATTTCCTTTTAACGTTTCAATAGCTTCAATTACTTCAAGTGAATTACCCACTGCAAGTCCCAGCGGTTGGTCCATATCAGTAATAACACCTATAGTCTCTCTGTTCATTCCATTCCCAATATCAACCATTTCTTTGGCTAAATCAAATGAATCTTCTAATTTTTTCATAAAAGCTCCGCTACCAGTTTTAACATCAAGAACTATGGCATCAGCTCCCGAAGCTAACTTCTTACTCATTATACTACTAGCTATTAAAGATATATTATCTACAGTAGCAGTAACATCTCTTAAAGCATAAAGTTTTTTATCAGCAGGAACTATTTTTGCAGTTTGACCGCACACAGCTATCTTATGAGCATTTACATTATCTGTGAACTTATCTTGATTCATTTCTATAGAAAGTCCAGGTATAGCCTCAAGCTTATCCAGAGTTCCTCCTGTATGTCCAAGACCTCTTCCTGACATTTTTGCAACAGGTGCTCCACAAGATGCTACAAGAGGTGCTAAAGTTATAGTAGTTTTGTCTCCAACTCCACCTGTACTATGTTTATCAACTTTTATTCCATCTATTTTTGCTAAATCTATAACATCCCCAGATTTCATCATCGCATCTGTTAGATACACAGTTTCTTGTTTAGTCATTTTTTGCAAAAATATCGCCATTATAAGAGCTGAAGCTTGATAGTCAGGTATTTCTGATTTTGCATATCCATCTATAAAAAAGTTTATTTCTTCTTTTGACAACTCAAGTCCATCTCTTTTTTTCTTTATAATATCATACATTCTCATATCTACTACACCTCTCTCACTATTCCTTTTACTAATGATATAAATGAAAACTTAATTCATATGAAGTTTTTACTCCAGCTGAATTTTTAGCTTTCGGATAAATCTTGGTCTAGCTTTACTTGCATAGCTATTACATTTTATGTAATATATTTTTTACTAATGATATAAATTGTGTTTTAACTCTTTGAGTAGTCTCTATAACTTCCTCATGATTTAAAGGTTGATCTAATATTCCAGCAGCCATATTAGTTATACAAGATATACCTAAAACCTTAAGGCTTGAATGTCTAGCAACTATAACTTCTGGAACTGTAGACATTCCAACTGCATCTCCCCCTATAGTTTGAACCATTCTTATTTCTGCTGGTGTTTCATAAGTAGGGCCTGTAAAGTATGTATAAACACCTTCTTTAACATCTATATTTAATTCTTTAGCTACATCTTTAGCAAGAGATATAAGTTCTGGAGTGTACGCAGTTGACATATCTGGGAATCTAACTCCTAGATCTTTATTATTAGGACCCATAAGCGGGTTATTTCCACCAAGATTTATGTGATCATTTATGATCATTAAATCTCCTGGTACATAAGTCTTGTTAGATCCACCAGCAGCATTTGTTACAACTATTGTCTCTACGCCTAAAGCCTTCATTACTCTTACAGGGAATGTAGCCTCTTCCATAGTATATCCTTCATAAAAATGGAATCTTCCTTGCATTGCAGCAACATCTTTTCCTTGTAATTTACCTATTACAAGCTGTCCTGCATGGCCTTCTACTGTTGAAACTGGAAAATTAGGTATTTCTTCATATTTTATCTTAACAGCATCTTCTATTTCGTCTGCTAATACTCCAAGTCCTGATCCTAATATTAACCCTACTTTTGGCTCAACTCTCGCCTTTGACTTTATAAATTCTGCACTTTCTTTTATTTTAGTAATTAAATCCTTCATTATTGTTCCTCCTATTATTTTAGAATTAAATTTTTGAAGCTTTCACCATTACTTGGAAGCTTAGCTCCTAATATATCTGCAACAGTAGCTCCTATATCTGAAAATGTACTTCTAATGCCTATATTCACTCCACTTTTAACATTATTTCCATATACTAAAACTGGGATATATTCACGTGTGTGATCGGTTCCCTTATATGTGGGATCGTTACCATGATCGGCAGTTAATATTAATATATCTTCATCTTTAAGGTTCTCTATAACTTCTGGAATTCTTGAATCAAATTCCTCTATAGCCTCTTTATATCCTTCAACATTTCTTCTATGTCCATATTTTGAATCAAAATCTACTAGGTTAGTGAATATAAGACCTTTATTGTCTTTTTTCATATATTCTATAGTTTGATCAACACCATCCATATTGCTCTTTGTATGAACAGCTTCAGTAATACCTTTTCCATTGAATATATCTTCTATTTTTCCAACTGCTATTACATCTTGACCTGCTTTTTTTATATTATCAAGTATTGTATCACTATAAGGATCTAGTGAGAAATCTCTTCTATTAGTAGTTCTTGTGAAGTTTCCTGGTTCTCCTACAAATGGTCTTGCTATTATTCTCGCAAGAGCATTATCTCCCATCATCATCTCTCTTGCAATTTTGCACATTTTGTATAATTCATCAAGGGATACAATTTCTTCATGAGCTGCAATTTGGAATACACTGTCTGCAGATGTGTAAACGATTACTTCTCCTGTTTTCATATGTTGTTCTCCAAGTTCATCAAGGATTGCAGTTCCCGATGCAGGCTTATTTCCTATAACTTTTCTTCCTGTTTTACTTTCAAATTCCGCTATTACCTCTTTAGGAAATCCATCTGGAAAAGTCTTAAATGGCTCATCAACTCTAAGTCCTACCATTTCCCAGTGACCTGTTGTAGTATCCTTTCCTTGAGATACCTCAGCACACTTACCAAATGCTCCTATAGGAGAATCAATCTCTTTAACTTGTTCAAATCCATCAATATTACCTATACCTAGTTTAGTTAGATTAGGTATTGCTATATCATCATATACTTTTATTATGTTTCCTAATGTGTTAACCCCTTCATCTCCAAACTTCTGGGCATCTGGAAGCTGTCCTATACCCACACTGTCCATTACCATCAACACTACTCTTTTACTCATTCGTATCAACTCCTCTTTTCAGGATAAATTAATATTTTTATATTTAACTTATATTTAGATTTTAACATTGATTCAACGTGATTTCAATTATAACTTTAAATTATATTTTATCATTTATAGTCTTGGATGATTTTCTTTTAACTCTTTTCTTATATTCTTATCTATATGATTTAAATATATTTGAAGACTTGTTAAATTATTATTACCCAATATTTTCCCAACCACACTCAAGTTTGCTCCTTTTTTAAGCAAATGTATAGCAAATGAATGTCTCAACATAGTTGGAGTTACATTTTTATCTAAGTTTATATTTTGAGTATACTTTTTAATTATCTTCCAAAGCCCTTGTCTTGTAAATCTCTGACCCTTTGAATTTACAAACAAAGCTTTTTCATCTTTATTTTTTACTATCTTTATTCTAGAATCATCTAAATACTTTTGTATATATTTTTTCGCTGTATTACTAAGAGGTATCGTTCTAGTATTTTTTTTATTTACACAGTTTATATAATCCATATTTAAGTTAGCATCATCTATATCAAGATCAATCAATTCAGAAACCTTAATTCCAGTTGCATAAAACAGTTCCAAAATAGCCTTATCTCTTATCCCTTTTATATTTTCTAAGTTAGGTGCATTAAGCAAAAGCTCTACGTCTTCTTGTGTTAGTATATCCATCTTAGGTCTTTCTACCTTTGGTTTTTTAATTTTTCTAGCTGGATTATCATCCGATATCCTAGTATTAAATAAAAATTCGTGAAATGATTTTATTGACGATATTATTCTAGATATGGTAGATACAGATGTATTAGATTTTTGAAGCTGTATCAAAAAACTAAATATATCATTTTCGCTAACACTAATATAATCTGTGTTATTACACTTTAAATGATTCATATATTTTTTTAAGTCCGATTTATATGATAGTATAGTATTTTGAGAAAGATTCTTATCCTTTATTATGTAATCTATATACTCATCTATTATGTTATCCATATTAAACTCCTCTGACTAAAATATTTTTTGCATTATCAATATAGATACTAAATTTACTATTCCTTGTATTGTTACTATTACTGCAAATAATCCTATTAAATTAATACTATATTTTAACATTAACTTTTTAATATGATTATAGTTTTTAAATCTATTAGATATTCTCAAAGCATGTATTGCTTCAAAAAAATAATTAAAAGAAAAAGACATCACAAGAAATGTAAAAGGAATTATAACTATATTTTTCATAAGTATTAAAAATATCATTTTGATTGAACCCGTCTTCAATACTAACATTAATGTATTTACTGTATATCCTACTGATAACCCCTTTAAAAATACTATAACCAATATCAATGGACTTGTAATTATAAACAAAGATGACAAGTACATTGATATTAAATATACAAAATCATTCTTAAGATTAAGCAAAGTCTCGTTAATCAGATTAAAATTTTGATTATAATCACTGGTTGTCCTAGAAATAAACTCATTCATAGAAGTATTTGAAATTGAATATACCTTGTTTAAATAGGCTCCACTTGTAACTCCTAAGCTAAATAAAAATATAAATATTATCATAATTATTTTATAGTTAAGATTCGAGCTTGAAAATTTAAATATTTTTTTCAAATTAAAACCCCCTTGTTTTTAACTTTACATAATTCTATGTCAAAAATAAGGGGTGTATTACATTTTTTTATATTAAATCTTTTGATAACAGTATTCCTATTATAGTTTTAGAATCCTTTATTTCATTGTTTGTAACCATATCAAAAGCTTTTTTTACGTCTACACTTATAACATCTACGTATTCATCTTCATCAGGACAGCACTCACCTTCTTGCAGGTCAGTAGCTAAATACAAGTACATTTTTTCATTAGAAAACCCAGCTGATGTATAAAATTCATTTAAAAATTTTATATTTTTAGCCTCATATCCAGTTTCTTCTTTCAATTCTCTTATAGCACATTCCTTAGGATTTTCTCCTTCTTCAAGTTTTCCAGCAGGAATTTCCAATAAAACCTCTTCAATTGGTTTTCTAAACTGTCTTACAAATATTATTTCTTTTTTATCATTTATAGCTAATATAGCTACAGCCCCTGGATGCTCTACAATTTCTCTTTTTTGGTATTTATGCTCTGGAAGTTCAACTGTATCCACTCTTAAGTTGATAATTTTTCCATTATATATCATTTCTGAACTCATAGTTTCTTCTTTAAAAATCATAACCTATCCCTCCAATAGATAATAAGCAGCAGAGCTTGCGGAATTGAAAAATTCTTTATCTTCTTCATAAGACCTACCCATACTCTTTACCCTTAAGTTGAAATATTCTAAGTCCGATTTTGTTTTGTGATTATCTATATACACTACATTGTGTATTTTATCTATATTATTTTCTTTTACTTGATTGATTACATACTCTTTATTCTTATTACATCCTATGCCAATTGGGACTACAACCTTTGTATTAACTATATCTTTTAATATAGTTATAGAATGATGACTAAGACCAAAGTGTCTATCTCTTTTATCTGCAAAGCTTATTCTAGGTATAGCTATTGGTTTTCCTTTTAATGTTTTTACAGCATCAAGTATATTAGCTTGTTCTATACCAGTAAATCCATATTTAGTAGATGTTCCTACTATACCAGGTCCCATACATACAAATACAGCATCTGCATTTAAAACTTCTTTAGCAAGTATTAATGCTGTGTATATATTTATACATTCATAGTCTCCTCCAAATGCATTTCCAATAGTTATTGTGTGATCTATTAATTTATTTTTCTTTAAGTTTTGTACATTCTTACTTAAATATATAGGTAGTGCTGCTCCATCAGTCATTATGTATACTAACTTTTTTTGCTTATCAATTCTTTTGTATGATGCAGCAAATGGAACTAGCATACTATGAAGAGTTCCAACTACAACTGGCATATTATCAAGTGATTTAAAATTTTTAATTTTATCGTGATATTCACTCTCTTGTTCTTCTGCAGAAAATGTTTTTACTTGAAGCGGAGTATATCTAAGTTTCATTATATGTCCGCCTTCACTCATTTTACTCTCTAAATTATTTAAATTCGCTATTACAAAGTGAAATCCTCCTGTTCCAAGATTAAGTTCCACAGCACTTGTATTTAATAGAACCTCATCATTAATGTTCACAGAAGAATTAATTTTAGGATAGTTTATAGCCTTATATATATATTCATCTATCTTAACCTTAAGTTCTTCCATTTCTTCAGTTTTAGATATTATCTCTTGTACTATTCCAATTCTTTTGCTTATCATAATTACCCCTCTTTATCTACCTAACATGTCTATATAATTTAGTAATTTATTATTCTCAATTATTTTTGTTAAAGAATACTTTTCTGTAATTATATGAATAAATATTAATAATATTAACGCACAAAGTCTAACCATAAATGAAAAGTTATAAGCTATGATTATCCCTATTGATATTCCAAGAACATTAGATCCTGTATCTCCCATCATAGCATTTGCTTTTAAATCTTCTTTGAAATACGCAAGTACATTTGACATTAGAATAACTATCATTACTTTGTCATAGTACATAGGTACAGTAAAAAGAAGTATTATCGAAATAAATAAATATCCTTTTATAGCTCTACCGGGTCTTAAATCTAGCAGATTCATTAAGTTTGTACACAATGCAATTAGTAGTGTATTTACACATATATCAATTATATTATTTGATATATTAACTGATATTAATAAAGCTACAAAACCTCCAAACAAAGCTTTAAAGCCTCCTGTTGTAAGTTTACCCTTTAATAAACTTTTAAAATGTCCTTTAAGACCACTAACATCTCTATCTCCTATTAAGTCGTCAAGTATACCTATAAACGCCATACTCATTATACCGAATAAGTATATATATATATCATTACTTTCATAAAAATATCTCAAAATAGATGAATTTATTATAACCATAGGCAAAAATATTATCCCAGCACATACTGGTATCAAATCTTGTCTGTAGTTTTTTCTCACAATATTACTTTCTATTAAAAGCGATTTAAAATAAGGAGTTATTAATAGAGTTCCTAAAAATCCAATTAAAAATACTATATAAATCAACTCGTATTACCTCCCTAATATTTTTTTTAGTAAAGTAATATTTATATGATAAAACTGCTTTCCTCTGTGTATAAATCCTTTTAAATTTCTCCCAGTTTCATTATGCGTCATATTTACTAAAACTTCATTTATTTTATATCCTTTTTTTAATATATCGATAGTCATTCCAACCTCAACACCATATCCAAATGGCATTTCTTGAAAGTTCTGTAATACTTCTTTTTTGAATACTCTCTGTCCTGATAATGTTGAATCTAATTCTTCGCCAGTTAACATTTTAACTCCATTCTTTGCAAGCTTTTTAACAATTCCAAAACCACCTTTTTTCTTTGCAGGTGGAAATTTTGCAATACTTACATCACATTCATCATTTAGCACAGGATATATTAATTTCTCTATATCTCTTGATGTTTCCCCTAAATCAGCATCCAAAAATCCTATAATATCAGAATTTTGCATAGCCATTTTAAGTCCATAGTTTAAAGCAAATCCTTTTCCCATATTCTTATCAAGCTTCAACGACTTTACATAGTCATATGAAGAAGCTATTTTAAATGTATTATCAGTAGATCCATCGTCTACTATTATTATATCATCTATGCACTTTACATCCCTTATACCTTCTATTGTAGATTTTATTTTATTTTCTTCATTGTAAGCAGGTATTATTATACTAATATGTTTATTATTCATAAATTAACTCCTTATTATTTAATTTCTAAAGGTGTGAATTCATCTGCAGTATTCTTTACTCCAAAGTGTCCTGTTTTTCCTTCAATAACCATAATCAATGATATCTTACCCATAACCTCATCTAAATTGTCTATAGTAGATATCTTAGATTCTTTATAAAATGGAATATATGAATTTTGAACATCTCTTCTTTCAGTTCCAAGCAGATTCACATTTTTATCTTTAAAGTATTTAATTACATTTTTATCTACGATATTTAGCTTGTTCTCGTTATTTTCTAAACTTCCACCTTCAAGTATAACAGTGTCTAAATTATTATACTCAAGATTCAAAGTTTTTATCTCTATTATTCCTTTTTGGCTCATTTTATTCAATAACTCAATATTTTTATCTAAATATGTTATTTGACATATATAATTTATAAGTTCGTTCTTATCTTTTAAATTTAAGTTGAATTCTTTATTTAGTCCATCTATTTCAAATTCATTTACCAGTTTATCTTTTATAACAATATTAAATGCCACATTTCCATTAGCCTTGTTTATAACTTCTTCTACATTAGGATAAAAGTAATCTTCTGTCGTTTTGATTATACCTATATTTTTTTCTTTTAATTTATTATCCACTATATAACTAAATGAATTTTCTATATATTTATTTAGATTTTCATTTTCTTTAGTCATGTGTAAAATCTTATCTTCCCTCTTATTATTTTCTTCTTTTATAAGATTGAATTTTTTTTCTAAGTCATCGATTATTTGAGTTTGTTGTTCATCAAATTCTCCATTACTATTTAAGTTAAATCCTATTAATATTCCGATTCCCAAACTTATAAAAATAGCACTTAATGTTACTATAAAATACTTCATATTTACATTCACAAAAAAACCTCCCTAAAAATCCATTAATAATCTAATTTTAATCTGCATAAGTTTTATAAGCTGCTGAATAGATGGTGATAAATAAGCTACTATACAAACAGGGAAAAGAGCTGCTAGCATAAGCCCCCATATGTACTTTAGTTTTAGTTTACTTCTATATAGAAGATTCACTCCTTTTGCATCTATAAGCTTTGAGCCTATTTTAAGCCTTACTAAAAAAGTACTTGCCATTCCTTTTCTTCCTTTTTCAAGAAAATCTATCATATTTGAGTGAGTTCCAAGTGCAACTATTAATTTTGCACCATATTCATATGCTGTAAGCATAGCTATATCCTCACTAGTTCCAGGTGCTGGAAATATAGTAGCATTAAGTCCTAGACTCTCTATTCTTTTAAGTCCTGGTGCCCTTCCATCAGGATACGCATGAACTACTAATTCATTACATTTCCTCAAACATTCATCACTTATACTATCCATATCTCCAACTATCATATCGGGTGTATATCCAAACTCTAAAAGTGCATCTCCTCCACCGTCAACTCCTATTAATACAGGTTTCATCTCTTCTATATATGGAATTATTGTGCTTAAATCCTGTTTATAATCTTGACCTCTTACCACAATCAGTGCATGTCTTCCTTTAAAATCGGTCTTCATTTTAGGAATTTCTAAATCTCCAAGTATAAACCCTTTTTCTTTTTTAGCATATTCTATAGTATTTTCTATAAAATTATCTAATTCATTAGATAAATTCTCATAGCATAATTTTATTTTTTGTTTAATAGTATCTTTGTCTAATATTTCACCTTCACCTATTAATTCATCATTTAAATATAGTTTATTATCTACTATTTCAACAATATCATCTTCATTTAATCTATCAAACACGTCTTTTCCTACATTATCCAATATATATACATTTTTATTAGAAAGTATTTGAGGTCCCTTATTCGGATATCTACCGCTTATTGTAGTATCTGCATTTACTATAGCTTTTATTTTTCCTTCTACTAAAGAGTTAGCTGCAACCTCATCTATATCTTTATGATTTATTACAGCAATCTCTCCTCCTTTTAATCTTTTGGCTAGATTTTTAGTTTTTCTATCTATTTTTATCGGAGCCTTTAGTCGCATATTTTTCCCCCTCATTTTACAAAATACTAGTTTTAGGTTTAATTTTAAACAAATCTAATTATATCACATAAATACCTCTAAATTAAATAAGGATTTAAATTTTGAAATTTTTCTATTAATTTACAAATTAAAAAACATCTTCTGCTATTTTTTATAATAACAAAAGATGTTTCTCTTTACTTTATCTTACCGCTTTATGCTCAAGTCTTAATTTATCAGCTACCATTGCGATAAATTCAGAATTTGTTGGCTTTCCTTTTGTATTGTGAACAGTATATCCGAATAATTGATTTATAGTATCAACTTTACCTCTACTCCAAGCTACCTCTATAGCATGTCTTATAGCTCTTTCAACTCTTGATGGAGTAGTATTGAATATCTTAGCTATATTAGGATATAGTTCCTTAGTAACAGCACTTAAAAGTTCTACATTTTCTATTACCATTGCTATAGCTTCTCTTAAGTATAAATACCCTTTTATATGAGCTGGAACTCCTATTTCATGTATTATATTAGTTATTTCAGCCTCTATATTTCCAGTATTTTGTATAAAATCATTTTTAACAGTTTTAAATTGTACTAATGGTTTATTATTTTCAAGTATTGATACACTTGTTTGTCCAACCAATTCTCTTATCCTGTTTATAAATACAGTAAAATCAAAAGGCTTAACTATATAGTAATCCGCTCCTAAATTTATGGCTCTTTGAGTTATCTTATCTTGTCCAACAGCAGATAATACTATTATTTTTGGCATCTTTTTGATATCCATAGTATTTAATTTTTCTATGACTCCAAGTCCATCAAGATGCGGCATTATTATATCTAGTATTAGTAAATCCGGTTGTTTCTCTGATACTAAATCAAGTGCCTCAATACCATCTTTAGCTATGCCTAATATTTCTATATCATTCTCATTTTGCAAATATTCTTTCAATATTTGGCAAAAGTCCTTATTATCATCTGCTATTATTAATTTTATTTTCTCTTTCACAGAATTACCCCCCAATAAAAAATATTATAATTATACAAGTTAACTAATTCGACATTTGTATTAAATTTCCTTTAATTTATTTCAACTTATTTTAACATCCAATCTATAAATATGGCATATCCTTTTTTAGGATCATTGACAAATACATGTGTTATAGCTCCTATTATTTTGTCATTTTGTATTATCGGAGCCCCACTCATACCTTGTACTATTCCACCTGTATAGTTTATCAGATTTTTATCTACTATTTCAACCACCATACTCTTAGATTTTGGTTTATTTTGGTTAAATATCTTTTTTATTTGTATTTTATATTTTCTTATTCTATTGTTTTCATCAGTAAATAATATATAGGCATCTCCTTTTTTAACTTCGTAATAATGACCGACTTCTATGGCTTTTAAATTGTTCCATATATATTTACTGTTCATGGTACCTTTTATTCCAAAATGATCATTACGATTAAATTCACCCATTATATTTTCTTTATCGAAATCTCCTATTATTTCACCTGGAAGTCCTGATGTTCCCTTTTTAACTCCTATTTTTTCAGGTTTATATAAAACACCATTTTTAACTTCTATTATACTTCCAGTATCTACATCTGTTATTCCATGACCTAAAGCATAAAATTCTTTTGTTTTTGGATTGTAACAAGTCAACGTTCCTATTCCTGCTATTTTATCTCTTACCCATACTCCTATTTTGTAAGTATCATCTTCATCATTTTTATATAATTTTATATTTTCAGATATATACTTACCATCTCTTTTTATAGTTACATTTATAAAATCTTTTTTTATATTATTTGTAATATCTTCTATATCTTGTGCTTTATTTACTTCTTTTCCTTCTATTCTAACTATTATATCTCCGATTTTTATATTTCTATCTTTATATTTCAAGTAATTTTCATCTATTCCTATAACTAATACTCCTTTTGTGTCGAGTTTTATTCCAGCTATATTCCCAAGTGGAATTAATTCTAATTTATTTTGATTAAATGCTTGTGAAATCAAATTAAATGGTGTGAAACTTGTCAATATTGTAGATAAAATTAATATTAAAATCAAAAATTTTCTCTTGGAAATTTTAGCCATAATTATCACTTCCTTAATGTCGTTTTAATATTAATTTTCCTAAAATCGTACTTTTATATCCTCCACAAATAATAATATTATTGTAAAAAAGTCTCATTATAAAAAAGTCTTTCTTTGAAAGATTTTAAATGTGGTTTTATTTAAAAATAATATAAATTCCTATTTATCATAAAAAATAAAGATGCCTAAGCATCTTTATTTTGAGCTATTTGTAAAATTTCTTTTGCATGTTCTATTGTTTTTTCAGTTATATTAGATCCTGATATTAATCTTGCTATTTCCTGTATCTTTTCTTTTGGGGTTAATTTTTCTATTTTCGTATAAGTTCTACTTTCTTGTATAACTTTTTCTATTCTAAAATGAGAATTTGCATTTACTGCTATTTGAGGTAAATGAGTTATACTTATAACTTGTTTTTTATATGATATATCCTTTAATTTTTTCCCTACTATTTCTGCTGCTATTCCACTTATTCCTGTATCTATTTCATCAAACACAAGTGTATTTACTTTATCTATATCAGATAATATAGTTTTAAATGCAAGCATAAATCTTGACATTTCACCACCAGATGCAACTTTGTATATAGGCATTAAATCTTCACCTATATTGAATGATATCATAAATTCTATACTATCTTTTCCTGTTAAAGAATACTCTTCTTTTTTTCTGAAACCAACTTTAAATACAACATTTTCCATATTTAAAGATTTAAGTTGTTCAAATATATCAGTTTCCAATTCATTTGCAATTTCTTTTCTTATAGAAGTTATTTTTTCACTTTTTTGATTTAATACACTTTCAATTTTTGTCAATTTTTCTTTTGATTCTAGTATTTTTTCATCTCTATTTTCTATATCTTCTAATCTTTTCATTATTTTTTCTTTATATTCTAGAATTTCCTGTATAGAGTTTCCATATTTTCGTTTTATGTTATTTATTGTATCTATTCTTATTTCTATGTCATCAAGACTTTTAATATCAAAATCTATATTCTCTTTATAATCTCTTATATCTTTTGATATATCTTGAAGAGTATACATAATTTCTTCTAACGAAGTATGAAATTGTTCTAACCTTTCATCTATATTGACAACATTTTTTAAATCCTGAATACCTTTAGATATTAAATCAAACGCATTGTAATTTGATTCATATAAATTTGAGTACGAGCTATTTAAGCTTGTATATATTTTTTCGCTATTTCTATGTAACTCTCTTTCTTTTAAAAGTTGTTCATATTCTCCTATCGTCAAATTAGCCTCTTCAATCTCGTTTATTTGAAATTTTAAAAGATCTATTTCCCTTGCTATTTGAATATCATCTTTATTCTCAGTTAGTGAGTCTATTTCCTTTTTTAAATCAAAGTATTTTTCGTATATATTTAAATATTCTTTTTTTTCAGGTTCAATTCTATGGTGTCCATATATATCTAAAAATTCTATATGCTTATCCTTATTAAAAAGAACCTGATTTTGATGTTGACTATGTACATCTACCAATAAAGATCCTATAGTTTTTAAAAATGATATTCTTACATTTCTTCCATTTATCCTACTTATGTTCTTTCCATCGCTATGTATTTCTCTTGATATTATCAAATTATCATCTAAAGATGCATCTATTCCGCACTCTAATAATTCTTTAATAACTTTTTCATTTGTAACATTGAATGTAACCTCTACAAGACCTTTATCTGTTCCTTTTCTTACAAATGATTTATCATACCTTCCACCTAGGCAAAGATTAAGAGCGTCTATTATTATAGATTTACCAGAACCAGTTTCTCCAGTCAGTATGTTAAATCCTTCTTCAAAGTCTATTCTAATTTCTTCTGCTAATGCAAAGTTTTTTATATACATCTCAAGGATCATGATAATCCCCCTTATCTATATTAGCTTTCTAAATCTATCTTTTATCAGATCTACATCTTCTCTATTTTTTATCAATACAAATACAGTATCAATACCTGCTATTGTACCTATTATCTCTTTAAGTTCTAGTTGATCTACTGCTTTTGCAACTAACTGTCCAGATCCATCAATAGTCTTTAAGCACACAATATTTTCAGATGAGTCAATCCCTACCAATACTTCTTTCAACAACCTTATAAGTCTATCACAAGATCCCTTTTCTTCTTTTTTAAGTGCTGCATACTTATAATTGCCATCTTTTGTTAAAACCTTAACTAACTTCAAATCCTTTATATCTCTCGAAACTGTAGCTTGAGTAACGTTCATTCCATGATCTCTAAGCTTTTGTACAAGTTCATCTTGAGTCGTTATATCATTGCTTTCAATTATTTCTAATAGTTTGTTATGCCTTGATATTTTCAACTTTAAATCCTCCTAATTACAGTTTTTGATGAGAATCTTCTACCACTTTCAAAATTATTTCATCATAGTTCAATTCATTTTTTTCATTTAAATCATTACTTTTTCTTATATGAAGTAAATATTCTATATTTCCTTCTGGACCTTTTACAGGTGAGTAGTCTAGGTTCAATATGTCAAATCCATTTTGATATACGAATTCTGTTATTCTTTTAATTACATCTATGTGTGTTTGTTTGTCTCTAACTACTCCTTTTTTACCAACCTTTTCTCTACCAGCTTCAAATTGTGGTTTTATAAGAGCTATTATTTCTCCATTTTCTTTAAGTAACTCTTTTGCCTTTGGTATTACGAGTCTTAAAGATATAAATGATACATCTATAGATGAAAAATCAGCAAGTTCTCCTAAATCATCAATTTCAACATATCTTATATTAGTTCTCTCCATGCATACAACTCTATCATCTTGTCTTAGTTTCCATGCAAGCTGTCCGTATCCAACGTCTATAGCAAATACTTTTTTAGCTCCATTTTGAAGCATACAATCTGTAAACCCGCCTGTAGATGATCCTATATCTAGACACACCTTATCTTTTACCTCTACATCAAAGTTTTTTATTGATTTTTCAAGCTTTAATCCACCTCTGCTAACATACGGAATAAGTTTTCCCTTTATAGTTATGTCGCAATCTTCTTTTACTATAGTTCCCGGTTTATCACATCTTTGACCGTCTACAAATACAAGACCTGCCATTAATGATTTTTTAGCTCTTTCTCTGCTTTCAAAATGTCCATTTTCGACTAGTAAGATATCTATTCTTTTTTTCATGATTTATTACCTTTCTTATTTGATTTCTTGTATTATTTTTTGTGCTATTTTTGGTGCTGATAGTCCATACTTATCGTAAAGTATATCTACATTTCCATGTTCTATAAATTTATCTTCAAATCCTATATTTATAAGCTTTCCTTTATATCCAAGCTTTGATAAATAACAAGATATACTACTTCCAAAGCCTCCAATTAAAACATTATCTTCAACAGTTACTATGTAATCGTATTCTTTGTGTATATCTTCTATCATCTTATAATCTAAAGGTTTTAAGAATCTTCCATTTATTAAAGTTACATTTATTCCTCTTTCATTTAATATATCATAGCATTTTAGACAAGTCTTTACCATTGAGCCTATACCTATCAAAGCTACCTTGCTTCCTTTTTTTAGTATGTCCCATTTTCCAATATCTAATTGATAGTCATCTTTATCATACTTCAAAGCTTCACCTCTTGGATATCTTATAGCAACCGGAGTGTTCATTGTTCTTGATAATTCCAACATTTTTTCCAGTTCATATTTATCCATTGGAGCCATAACAGTTAAGTTAGGAATAGAGTTTAAATAACTTAGGTCAAATACTCCATGGTGAGTTTCTCCATCAGCTCCAACAATTCCAGCTCTATCAAGCAACAAGGTTACAGGAAGATTGCTAAGAGCTATATCGTGTATTATCTGATCATATCCTCTTTGAAGAAACGTTGAATATACCGCAAAATAAGGTTTTATACCATTAGCGGCAAGACCACTTGCAAATGTAACTGCGTGCCCCTCTGCTATTCCCACATCAAAGATCCTTTCAGGATAAATATTTTGAAATTTAGAAAGTCCTGTTCCAGATGGCATTGCAGCTGTTACAGCAACTATATTTTCGTCCTTAGCAGCCATTTCAACCATTTTATCTCCTACTACACTTGAGTATGTCTCTTTAGAGCTCTTTTGAATTCCCTTTTTAAGGTCAAAAGGACTTACTCCATGATACTTTTCTGGTTCATTTTCTGCAAATCTATATCCTTTTCCCTTTTTTGTAATTACATGGACTATAGACGGGCCCTTAAATTTTTTTATTGTTTTAAATGTTTGAATAAGCTCTTCAATATTATGTCCATCTATTGGTCCAAAATACTTTATACCCATTTCTTCAAATAAAGCACCTGGACTTACAATATATTTTAAGCTATCCTTTATTTTATCTGCAGTCTTATATACCGTATCTCCAATCTTAGGTATATAATTAGTTATATTTTCAAATTCTATCTTCATCTTTTTATAAGCTTTATTAGTTCTAAGCTTTAATAAATAATTTGACATACTTCCAACATTTTTATCTATAGACATTTCATTATCATTTAATATTACAGTCATATTTGTTTGGGTATGTCCTAAATGATTAAGTGCTTCAAATGCCATACCTCCAGTTAAAGCTCCATCTCCTATTACAGATATAACGTCGTAATCTTCTTTTTTAATATCACGTGCCATGGCAAGACCAAGCCCTGCAGATATAGAAGTTGAACTATGTCCTGTATCAAATGCATCGTGTACACTTTCATTTCTCTTAGGAAATCCACTAAGTCCATTGAATTTTCTAAGAGTTTCAAATTCCCTTATTCTTCCCGTAATCATTTTATGTACATAAGCTTGATGCCCTACATCCCAAACAATTTTATCCTTTGGTGTTTCAAATATATAGTGAAAGGCAAGAGTTAATTCTACTACACCTAAATTAGAAGCCAAATGACCTCCTGTCTTAGATACAGATCTTACTAAGAACTTTCTTATTTCATTAGTAAATTCATTAAGTTCCTTTATATTCATTTTCTTTAAATCTTCAGGATTATTTACATTGTATAAATATTTATACATAACTTCATCCTACTTTCTAAAAATTATTTTTACATATATAAATATACCCTAGTATTTTTTCCAAAAGCTAAAAATTTAAAACCTTACGCTTTCAGATACGCTATATATATTATAATAGCTTTAATTACTAGGATATATACCTATATCATATGTTTAATATTTTATTTTAACTTACACAAAGCATAGATATTATAGCATATTGATAAATCATTTTCAAACCATCATATTAGCTATTACAATACCAAGTATTGCTCCAGCTAAAACTTCTACAGGTGTATGGCCTACAAGTTCTTTCAACCTTTTTTCATTAAAGATATCTTTTCTATGCTCTTGTATATCTTCTATCATTTTATTAAGTATCTTAGCTTGCTTTCCAACAGCCCTTCTAACTCCAGATGCATCATACATTACTATTAAAGCAAATACAAGTGCCATAGCAAACTCCAATGATTCATAACCTCTTTGTATTCCTATTGCAGTTGCAAGACTTGTAACGAATGATGAATGAGAACTCGGCATACCGCCGGAACCTACAAACCTTGAAACATCTATCTTCTTATCAAATATAAAAGTCAGTATAACCTTTAATATCTGTGCTACAAACCAAGATATAAAGCATACTGCAAAAGTTTGATTATTTAAAATCCCTTCAATAAAAGTCACTTAATATCCTCCTCAAATTAGCATTCTCTATCTATAATGTAGTCAGCTAAACAATTTAAAAACTCGTTTTTCCCATCAAAACTAGATATATATTTTTTAGCATCTTCTATAAGATTTCTAGCTATATCTCTTGACTTATCAATACCAAATAATGAAGGATATGTAGACTTGTTGTTTTCTAAATCACTTCCAATATCTTTGCCTAGTTTTTTCTCATCTCCCACTATATCTAATATATCATCTACAACTTGAAAAGCAAGACCTATGTTTTTAGCATAATTTGTTATATCTTCAAGTTCTCTGTCATTAGCTCCTCCAATTATAGCTCCTGCTCTCATTGATCCTATAATCATAGCCGATGTCTTATTCATATGTATAAAATCAAGTGTATCCTTATCTATTCTTTTGTTTTCACTTTCAAGATCTACAACCTGACCTGCTATCATCCCTTTAACACCTGCTGCTTTAGCTATTTCATTCATAGCTTTCACATATTTATAGCTATTTTTTTCATTTTTTAAAGCATGCTCAAGCATTATTTCAAATGAATAATTCAAAAGTCCGTCCCCAGCCAAAACAGCTATACCTTCTCCAAACACCTTGTGATTTGTAGGCTTTCCTCTTCTTAAATCATCATCATCCATCGCAGGTAAATCATCGTGTATGAGAGAATATGTATGAATCATCTCCATAGCACATGCATAAGGTATAGTATCTTCTATATCAGAATTAAATAAAACTGCACTTTCCATTAAAAGTATAGGTCTGAGTCTTTTGCCGCCTGCATCTAAACTATATTTCATCGATTCAAATAAAGTTTTTTGATATGCATTCATATCTGGTATATAATTTTGTAATCTACTTTCAAAATATGTTTTTTTATCTTTTAATGCCGATTTAAAATTCATTTATTATACCTCCTCAATATCGATTTCTATTTCTTCTAAAGTATCGTTTGAAAATCTAGTTATCTTAAGTTGAGCTGATTCTAGCAACTTATTACAATGTCTATACAATCTTATACCCTCTTCATAAAGCTTTAAAGATTCATCTAAAGATATAGTTTCCTCTTCTAAGCTTGCAATTATCTCTTGTAACCTCTTATAAGAAACTTCATAATTCATACTAATCAACCTCTTTTATATTCTGTATTTTACAATTTACACAGACCTTTTCAAATAGTACATTTATATTGTCTCCTAGTTTCAAATTTTTAGGATTTTTAACTAGTTTATCATCTTTTTCAACTAAAGTATAACCTCTAGACATTACAGACAAAGGACTTAAATTGTTTAAATTCTGCCCTATATAATCTAACTCATTCCTAGTTAAAACAAGCTTTTTATTAATAGCATTTTCAATATTCTTTAAGCAATTATCAGTACATATAAACTTATCTTTTATTATTCCTTTATATGTAATATCTATATCCTTCTTTGTACTATCCAAATCTTTTTTATATGTATATACTTTATTTTCAAATATTTTATTCATTCTATCTTTAGATATATCAAGTCTATCTCTTATATCTATATAAGACGGAACAGATATTTCAGCTCCCGCCGATGGAGTAGGAGCTCTAAGATCTGATACAAAATCAGATATTGTAAAATCAGTTTCATGTCCTACTGCACTTATTATAGGAATTTGTGATTTAAATATACTTCTTGCAACCTTTTCTTCATTAAAAGACCATAATTCTTCTATAGAACCTCCGCCTCTAGCCAATATTATAACATCTATAAATTCTCTTTTATTCAAAAAATCAATCGCATAAACTATATCGTCCGCCGAACTATCTCCTTGAACCAAAACAGGATATATTCTAATATTGACCTTTGGATACCTTCTAGCTATAACATTTATAATATCTCTAAGTGCTGCTCCTGTTAAAGATGTAATAACTCCTATATTATTAGGCATACTCGGTATTTTCTTTTTATATTTTTCATCGAATAATCCTTCATTTTGAAGCTTTTGTTTGAGCTTTGCAAACTCTACATGCAAGTTTCCAATTCCTTCAACATCGATTGAATTTATATAAAGCTGATAACTTCCGTCCTTTTCATATAACGATATATACCCAGATGCTCTTACTTCAAGACCTTCCTCTAAATTTAAATTTTTAGGAACATTATTTTTAAATATAACACAATTTATCTTAGATTTATTATCTTTTAAAGACATATATATATGTCCACTTGTATGCATTTTTAAATTAGATACTTCCCCTTTTACCTTTAAATTATATAATATAGGGTCATTGGTAAGAATCCTCTTTATATAAGAATTAACCTCACTGATAGAAAGAGCCTTTAACTTCATAATTATACCTCACTTAAAAATCTATTAACTCCAATAATACCTGTTCCTATTGCATTATCTTTTGCAAAACTAGGTTTTGTAAAAAATGCATTTATTTTATAATTGTTCAATTTGTTTATCATATTACTAGATATATATTCACTAGAAGACACCCCTCCAACAAATAATACATCTTTTATATTATATTTATCACTTAAGTATAAAACTGATTTATATATAGAATCTAAAATAGAGTTTAAAGTCACTTTAGATATATATTCCTTAGAGTAATCATCTATCATAGAAAATATTTGATTCTCAACACCTGAAAAATTGATATATCCTTCTCTAGATGATAGCTTTAAATACTGGACATCAGCATCACATTTTAATGCATTTTGATCTAAATACTTTCCACAAGGGAATTCATAGCCAAGCTTTACTCCTACTCTATCTATAAGTTGCCCTGCACTTATATCCTTTGTAGCACCTACTATTTCTATATCGTACCCATCCAAGTTTCTATTTACCAGAAGTATTTCAGTAGTCCCTCCAGACATATGTATGCACAAAAATCTATCTTTATCCATATTAGTATCATAAAAAGCTGCCTCTATATGGCATTCTTGATGCGAAGTTTCGTACAATTTTGAATTCAATATAGCCGATATAGTTTTTGCAAATTTATATCCACAGCTAAATACAGGCATGTATGACCCTTCAATAGATCTTGGTCTTGAAGATACACATACTCCAACAATATCATAATCCTTAATGCTACTTTTTAAGTCTCCGAACATGTCTCCCAAATTGTTTGTATGTTGAAAAAAAGCATCTGATTGTCTAAGTCCTCTATTTCCATGCTTGACTTTCAACATTTTCTTTTTATTTATTATTATTTCTTTATCTAAATTTATAGCTGCTATAGATGTCGTATAGCAGCTTGTGTCTATTCCTAAAATTATTTTATTTTTGAATATCATTTATTGCACTTCCCAATAATCCGTTTATAAATTTTGTAGACTCATCATCAGAATATCTCTTTGCAAGTTCTATTCCTTCATTTATAGCAACTTTAAACGGAACATTATCCATATATTTTATCTCAGCTATCGCAACTCTTAATATACTAAGATCCACCTTAGCTATTCTGTTTATTTTCCATTTTGTAGAATGAGTACTTATAATAGAATCTATCTCTTCTTTATTTTCTATAATTTTATTTCCTAAATCAACTAGGTATTGTTTATCAAAATTTTCATGAGAATGTTCTTGTATAAACTCTTGAACCTTTTCGCTAGTATATTCTTTAATCATATCCATTTGATAAACCATTTTCATTCCTAATTCTCTACTTATCTTTCTGCTCATTGTAAACCTCCTAAATATTATATACACAAAACTAACCCTCTGATTATTCAGAGGGTTAATATACTTCCTATTAACTATTCTCTTCAATTTTTTCTTTCTTAAAAGTAATTCCTTGAATGTGAACATTAACCTGAGCTACATTTAATCCAGTCATAGTTTCAATAGTTGTTTTAACATTCTCTTGTATTTTCCATGATACATCCGGTATAACAACTCCATATTCTATCATTACAAATACATCTATGAATACTTCGTCTTCTTCTACTACGACTTTAACACCTTTAGATAAATTCTTTTTACCTAAAATTTCCGTTATATTACCTGTAATGCTTCCACTCATAGCTGCTACTCCTTCTATTTCAGAAGCAGAAATCCCTGATATAGTAGCAATTACATCCTCAGATATTTTTACTTGGCCATAATCTTTATTTTCCAAAGGTACACCTCCAAAGTGTTAAATTATACTTTAATTATACCAAATGAAAATAAATTTTACAAACTATCTTTTGTATTCCATTATTTTTATATTCTCAAAAGGAAGTTTTGTTTGAGTGTATACAACATCAAATATTTTTGCAACATCGTCTTTATTCAGTTTTTCTCTATCAACTACTACACTTGCATTATTTTCACTAACGTATGCTACAGGATTTTCAAACCCTTTAGCAGTAAGTAAGCTTTCTATATTAAGCTCGGCTTCTCTAAATTTAACTAAGTTCAACTTCATGTTAGATGCCTCTTCTATTGAATTTTGACTAGAAGCTGGATTTTTAACTATTGCATCTAGTTCTTCTATTAATTCCCCTCTTTCCTTTTCTCTATTCATTTTTATATCTATAAAATATGTATCTTTTTGCATATTTTCTTTTGATAGCATTTCTTTTGTTATATTTGCAGTTGTCTCTTTAACCTTTTCATCAGCTTCACTTTTATTACTGTCTACAACCTTTATTTCGTCAGTATCTAAATTTTCATTAGCTGTTTCCTTAACCTGTTCTTTATCAACATCTACATTTTCATTATCAGCTTGAAGCAACTCTTCGTATTCTTTAAGATCACTAGATGTTTCAAGCATGCCTTGTTTATTAAATTGATAATTAACAGTGCATACAACTACTAACATAAATACCAATACACATACAACAAAATTTCTGCTTTTTAAAATCTGCTTATTAAATTTCTTGAACTTCATAACTTAATCCCCCTCATTTATTTTTTTGGATAAACCTCTATTTTATGGCTAGATACTTGAAGTACTGTTTTAACAGCATCATATAGTCTTTGTTTTACTACAGTATCTTCTGCGCCATCGGCTACAACTATAACCCCTCTAACTTGTGGTTCTATAGATTTTAATAATATAGGTTCATTTCCTTTATTATTATTTTTCGTTACTACAGTCTGAGTTTTATTTTCTGTTGTTACAACCCTCCTTCCTCCAGTCGAATCATTCTCCTGCGTTGTCTCTGTTGCAATCGTTGCATTAAAAGCCGGTTCTAGTTCTCCATTAGTCTCAAAAGTTATCATTACCTTTACAGACTTTACCCCCTGTATATTGCTCAATATTTTCTCAAGCCTATCTTCTAACTCATCTTCTTTAGTAACTATTGTTCCTCTACTAGATTCATCTTTATCAACTAGATCTGCATTTGGATAGTTTTTATCTACATTTTGATTAAATATACCAGAAATACTCACAAGCAGTACTAATGATATTATTATCGCAGCTAAAATAGTGTATATTCTCTTTTTATCAAGGTTCATGTTCATCCCTCACATTAGTTAATTTTTATTTTTTCAATAGATATTTCGAAGATTTTATTTAAATCTTCCTTTATGTTTTTATGTTCAGCATCTTTTACTTCATTAAAAACCTGTTTATAATTTTCATCCTCTTTTAATTGTATTTTTTCTTTTGTTTTATTATTACTATTTTCACTAGTTTTTAAATCTTTTATAATCAAATTTTTCTCACCATTCTCATCAGTTTCTATATCTGTTAATTCATATCCAGACTCCTCTAATTTCATATTTATACTCTGTTTTAAATAATTATCGTAATTAGACATTATTTCTTCTTCATCTATCGAGCTTTTAGAGATCATCTGCTGCTTATATTCATATTGAAATTGATTAAACTGTTTTAATATTTGATCTTCTATATTCATATCTTTTGAGACTACATTTAAAACAGGTGCTATAACTATAAATATGAATATAAAGTTTAAAACTATATTTATGTACTTTTTAAAGCTTCCCGTAGGTATTAATATGTCTATAACATTTATAACAAACGCAGCAATCAATATACTACTTATCCATTGTTTTATACTATTCATAAAGACTTCCCCCTACATTCTCGTTACATTTCCAATAGATGCAAGTATTGCTATTGTTATAAAGAACATGATTCCAACAGCAACAACTGAAGATAAAATTATTATCATAAGATTTGCCATTTCATTTAAATATGTAGATATATTATCATCAGATATAGGTTCTACGATTATAGATGAAAACTTATAAACAAGTATAATAGATACTATTTTAAATATCGGTATTAAGCATATCCCTACAAGTATTACAAGAGCTGCCGCACCTAAGACACTTTTTAATAAGTACGATGATGAAAGTAGTATTTCTATAGAATCAGATACAAATCCTCCTACAACTGGAATAAAATCAACAGCAAATTTAATAGTCTTTATAGAAAACTTATCAAATGAAGTAACGTATATTCCTTGAATAGATATTATCCCAAGATATACAGTTAATAAAAAACCCACAGTAAACACGCTTATCTGTTTAGTAAAGTTATATAGTCTCTTAAGGTTTATATTGCTGGATATATTATTTATTATAAGTATAGAAAACGAAAGTGCCATTATTACCATTAAAAATGTCTTAAAAACTATATTTATAAAAACTATACCACCTAAAAATATAGGACTTAAAGATGCCGAAGTAACAGGAAATCCTAAAGTTACTAAAAAAGCCATTTCAATAGGAATTGCTATTTGCATGAAATTTACCATATTGTCTATCGTTACTCTCGCTATTTCTAGAACATCTTTGTATCCCATAAATGTTATTGATATTAAGAGCACAAAAACTGTATAATTCGATACCTTACTTATAGCAGTTCCAGAAAATGAATTATCTAAGTTTTTAAGTATTGCTGATATCAATGATAGAATTAATATAGTAACTAAAATCTTAAAATTAAATTTAATTTCTTTGAATAAATAATTTTTCACCTGTGCTTTATCTATTATTTCTAATATGTTTTTTTTGCCCTTCATAACATCTATGATGAAATCTTTTAAATTAACGTTCTTAATTACTTGCTCATTTTCAAAAGTTTTTTGCAATCTGTCAATTTGAATAGTTTTTAATTGGTTGTCTATGTACTTATTTATGTCTACTTTTTCATCACTTTGTGCATATGCTAGATTTGTCATCAAGAAAAACATAATTAAAACTCCAACAAACACTCTTTTTTTCATAAGTAATCTCCTAAGGAATAATATTTACTATCGTATTAAGTATTGATAAAAGTATAGGAAAAGATAGTGTAAGTATTATTACTTTTCCACCAAATTCAAGCTTAGTAGCTATAGCTCCTTCCCCACTGTCTTTACACATTTGAATAGCGAATTCCATCAAATACGATATACCTACTATTTTTATTATTGTAGAAAAATACATATGGCTTATATTTATTTTCTTAGTCAAATCATTTATACAGTTTATTACATAATTTATCTTGTATATAGATACTGTAAATATAGCAACCCCTGTAATCAGTGCTATAGCCATGCTTATCTCCGGCTTCTCTTTTTTAAACAATACAGATAGCATAGTTCCAATAAATGCGACCGCAATTAATTTTGTAAATTCCAATCTACCACTTCCCTTTAATAAAGATTGAACATAGTCTTTACAGTGTTAAATAAATTACTAATTTCTTTTATCACTATCATAAGTACGAGCACAACCCCTGTAAGATTTGCAATATAAGCCCATTCATCTTTACCAGCCCTTGTTAAAACAGTATGAAGTATAGATAAAAGTATACCAATACCTCCTATTTTGAAAATCAGATCAACATTTATACCCATAAAATTTCCTCCCTTTTATAATTTTCATTTTATTATAAAAATATTATTACCAGTAAAAATCCCATGGTTAAGCTCAGTTTTTTATACAATATACCTTTTGTTTTAATTTCTAAAAATGCTTCTTTCTCATTTTTTTTCAAATTTTCAATAGCAAGATCTATTATTCTTTTTTGTGAATAATAATCACTTTTTCCAAGATTATTTATTAAATTAGTTATTTCATCTATTTCACCTATACCTAGATTTGTTTTTTGATATATTACAGGAATTGATTCCTGTAATATATCATCCAAGGTGTTATTATTTTCTTTAAGTTTTATACTTAAAGTTTCGAAAAAGTTACTTATACTAAACTCTTTTTTGTGCCCTATATTTTCAAATACTTCCTCTAATGTGTACAAACCAAATTCAAGTTGCATATTCAACACTTCAAATACTTTTACAAGGTCTGCTATATCGCTGTGCTTTTTTTTAAACGACTTATAAATTTCCTCTCCTAATAAGAAAAAACATATTAGTATAAATACAATAAGCACTATTTTAAGCAATGAATAACCACCTCTTTTCTTCTAAATCGTATATTTGCTCTATTGTACCTGCCCCCTTTTTGCAAGACAGTACAATAACTCTTTTGAATAACTCTTTATCTAAAAGTATATTTAATTCCTTTCTATTTCTAATATCTTCTATTCCATTACCATGAACAGATGTTATAAGCGATACCCCTCCATTTAAAGCGGAATATAAAGATTCTATTTCCTTAGTACTACCTATCTCATCTGTAACTATTACATTTGGAGACATACTTCTTAAAACCATCATAATTCCTACACTTTTAGGACAAGACTCTATTACGTCAGTTCTTATACCTACATCCTTTTGAGGTATTCCGTGGTAAGACCCACAGATTTCATTTCTTTCATCTATAACCGCAACCTTTATTCCCTTAAATTTGTATTCATCAATACCTGTACTTATATTTCTAACCAAATCTCTTATAAGAGTGGTTTTTCCGCACTGCGGAGGAGATATTATTAAAGTATTGTATATTTCATTTGAATTTTTGATTATATATTTAATTACATCTTTTGAACAATTCTTTATTTCTCTTGAAACCCTTATATTTAAAGATGATATATGCTTTATATTTTTGATTTCATCTTTATCTAAAATTGCTTTTCCACCAATACCTACTCTATGTCCACCTTTTATTGTTATAAATCCCTTTTTTATATCATCTAAAAAAGAATGTATAGAGTACTTACATATAAGCTGAAATGTATGCTCTATATCCTCTCTCGTGCTTATATAGCAGTGTCGTTCATTGTCATAAAACTTATCATCCTTTATATTAAAAAAATAATCCCTGTTATTCATATTAACTATTAACGGTCGATTGACCCTAAGCCTTATTTCTTCTATATTGCTTATAAATTCATAATCAGCATTTATGAAAAATCGTTTAATCTTTGGACTTAATGAATTTATAATTTCCTCAGAAAGTTTATTCATAAACTCGTCCTCCTCCCTATTTTTAAATAATATTATGTTAATAACAAAAATATGCATAAAAATTTCGCTTCATGCTAACACATAGTTCATATCATCAATTTAAAATAAACTGTTTTTCATTAAATATTAGATCCATGATAATATTACCACATTACATTTTTTCGACATTTATTGACACGAAATCTTACGAAATATATAATATCCAATACAAACACAAGTATTGAGAAAGGAGATAAATCATGAATACAATAAAAAAAGTTAATAAAAAAATAATTATGATTATAACTGTAGTTCTTATTGTCTTTGGTGCTGCTAATGTCTATGCTACTACAGTTTTAGGTACAGATATTATTACTCTTATTCAAAAAGGAATTAATTCACTAGAAAGTGGACTATTAGTAGAAACAGAAAATGAGCTTAACAGAATTAGTGAAGAACAACAACAGCAATTAGATTTTCATATTCAAGCAAAAGCTCAAGAGATAATTGAGGAACTAAAAAAATATCAAAATGAAGAGATTGGTCGTGCTAATGCAGAATTAAATGAATATGTTAAAGAATTAAAATTAGCAGTAGACCAAGAAATTGAAGGAGAAAAACAAAAAACAAAAGATAAAATCAAAAATAAAGTAGATGAGATAAAGAAAAGAGAAAAAGAAAATATAAAAAATAAACTTAAAGACTCTATCTCAAATCATTTCCAAATAAACGAAACACAAACTTAATAAAATTTATGATTTCTAAAAAAGATACCTCCTAAAAATTCTAGGAGGTATCTTTTTATGATGATTAAAGATGGTATTTTATAAAGCAAAATTATGTTTATATAGACTTTTGAATCAATCGTTTCTTCTTTATTTCAGCAACAATCCATATAATAATAGGTAGAATCACTTGAAATGGAAAGGCGTAATATGGATATATTCCTTTATTCCATTCCCAATAAGACATTACACTATCAAATTCAAAATAAGATAAATTAAGTATAAGTAAAGCTATAGGAGTTACAATAAATCGGTAATAATTATATCCAAAAATTCTAGTGAATCCTTTACATGCAGCCAACAATGTTATGCTTACTTTAATAAAGCCTCCTAATATAAATACCAAAGCACCTAATACTTCTAATCTTTGTATAAATTCACCCATACTTATTCTTGTAATAGCATAGTAAGAAGGATAGTATAATGTTGAAGACAAATCTACTCCTAAAACTAAAATATCAGTTAAAGAAGACAAAGAAACTAATATTCCTCCTATCAATAAACCTAGAATATAGATTCTATAAGGCGATTTTTGTGTTTCGAATTCAGAAAAAGCCATTGTAAACGCTACAGTTTCAGCAAAAGGTATTGAAATTGCTCCTAATGCTCCTTTTAAAACCGGTTTTATACCATTATATAAAACCGGTAGAATATTATTTACATTCATACTAAGGGTTAATAATAATACCGTAATAAACATAATAATAGTAACTATAGTCAAAAAAAGCTTTGACCATCTACCGATGGTTTCGATTCCTTCTTTTACCGCCCAATTACATAGTATTATTAAGCTCATAATTATAATAATTATAGGTGTCTCACGAATTGAAACAGTTTTAATAAAATTACCAAAATCTCTTAAAATCAAAGATGTTAAATCAATCATATACCAAGTAAATAATACTATGATTATTTTTCCAATAAACCTACCAAAACAAAATTCTATAATATCAAAAAAATCTTTTTCTGGAAAAAGATAATGAATTCTCGAATATACAGCCATCATAGGTAATGACATAAAAATAGCTAAAATAGTAGCTAGCCATAAATCTTTTTCAGCTTCAAGTCCCATCACCAGTATTGAAGATTCACCCACTATAAACAAAACGATAATCGATATACCTTGCTTATTAGAAATAACTTCTTTATTCACTATTTTTTCCTCCAAAATATAGTAATTACTATCTAAATCATTTACTCAAATATTCGAATTAAATAAATTATTATATAGTTTTCCCACATTAGTCAAATGTATTAAAGAACTTTCTAAAAATATTAATCCCATTAACATACTACATCTTTAATTCACAATAACTATCTATTGCGAAATTAATAATACCTTACCCCTATGATTTTTCTAACACTTGTATTTGATTCATTATAGCTACCTAGATTTCGTACAAACGAAATCTGGGTTATTTTTTTAGGGTCTGTGGGTTATTAAAAACCATAGACATATCAGATTATGCTCAAGCAGATAAAACTGCTAGGGTATATGAGATTCCAAGCACTGTTAGGAATAGGATTATAATAGTTCAAATACTAACAAAACAAGGAAGATTTAAATACTCTCACCTTATCACATTAGAAACCTTAGAACTACTAAGTTTTATGGAATATATGCTTTTCTGTGGATGGTTTTTATAACTCATAATCTTATTGTATTATTTAAAGAAACATATTAAAAAACAAATGGCATTAAAATGTTAGCGAATGATTTAAATATTTTTGTATAAAACTTGAATTNATTTAAGCAACGGAATTCATTAGAATTCGTTGGCGCTATGAGCATAAGCGAATTTTATTAAAAATATTTACAACATTAGCGGTATTTTAATGTCATTTGTTTTGGGATTAAGAGCTATAATTTTTCCAAATTAGAGATTTGATCAATTGGTATTTTATAGTGAATAAATAATTACATTTGTACGAAATTTAGGTAGCTAAAATTATTCGGTTTACTGTGTAATTTAAAATATTTCCAACATTCATAGTATAAGATACGCATCCTTCTTTTTTAATGTATTATCACATCCTTACATAGTTTAGAATATATTGATTTTGTGTAAGAATTTTACAACATATCATGAATAAGGAGTTGATTTTAAATGGCAGATAATCCAAAACTTTGTGAAGGTACATCTTATAAAAATTTAAATTGTTGTGATAAAAATATAGGTATTTCAGTTGTCCAACCAGAATGTCATTGTTTACCAGATGGCAGCGTTGTTACAAATCCTTGTTATGTATCTTCTACCAATAAATCTTTTTGGACATATAAATTAATAACAGACTGTAACGATACAACAATACCTATAACTTCATTCATTATTCCTATATGTGCAATTATAAATGCAGAAATGTTAATTGTATGGGAAAAAATTGATGGATGTGGTGAATGGACTTCTATACCTTATACATTAGTTAATACTGATCCTATTTTTGGAGATGCACCACAAGGTTTTCAATTTGTAAAAATAGAAATTAATGATAGATATACTAATGGAGTTTCTGTTGCTTATAGATTAGAATTAAAAGGAAACTTCCCTGTAGCAACGCAACCTATATCAGTTTATACAAATTCAACCCCCCCAACAGTTTTTGATTGTAATGGAGGATTTTTAGTTCCTGAATGTAACCCTCAAGGTAAATTGTCTATATATAAAGATGCAACTACTATTATCCAAAATAACCAAGCTACACTTGAATACCGTGTGGAAATAGATAATATAGGTAATGCCACTTTAGAAAATGTTGTGCTTTCAGATATTCTTTCTCTTCCTACTCAATTAACACCAGGAACAATCACTACTGTCCCTGATACTTTAAATGTTGTTATTAATCCAAGTGGACGAATTGATATAAATGGTAGTTTAGGTAAATTAGACCCCGGTGGAGAAATAATAGTAACTTACAACATTCCAGTAGCTGGCATATCATCTCCTGGACAATATACAATAAACAATCTTGCTACTGCATCAGCCGAAGGTACAGAAGCATCAGCTACAGCTTCTATTTTTCTTGATGCTGTTCGCCTAGAATCTGATAAATGTTGTAATGTTTTAGATAATGGTTTGGCTGAATTTAAAATAAGTATAACTAATGTAGGAGATTCTCCTAATACTAAAGTTAGTATATTAGATGATCTTATAATTCCAACAGGTGTAACAGTGAGATTTTCAGATTTTGCTGGTTGTAGTGCTGTATTTGCAAATACAGGAGAGCCTGTTCCAATTAATAGCGATATTTCAGGTAATGTTGATATTAGAATCACTTGTGATAATATAGATATACCAAAAGGAGCTAGCGCACAAAAAATCATGAAATTTAAATTAGTATCAAGTTCAGTATCTGGAAGTACTATTATTAGAAATGAACTTGAACAAGTCAATCCAACAACTCCAAATACTCAAATATTCTTAGGAACTGGCGTTTTACCTATACAAGTTGGTATAAAAGTTCTATTAAGTCTTGAATGCGAAAAACCTTGTTAATTAGTTTTCTTATTAAACAAAAAACAGTATATGCTTTTGCATATACTGTTTTTTTATTTAATTTATTCATATTTTTTAAATGCAAGTGTTCCATTGTGTCCACCAAATCCTAATGAATTAGTAAGAGCACATTTAACTTCCTGTTGTCTTCCTTTTCCTACAACATAATCAAGGTCAAGTTCTGGATCTTGATTTTCAATATTTATAGTAGGAGGTATATATCCTTCATTTATAGCTAACGAACAGATTATAGCTTCAATAGCTCCAGCTGCTCCTAATAAATGACCTGTCATAGACTTAGTTGATGATACAGCTAAGTTATATGCATGATCCTTAAATAAAGATTTAATAGCTAAAGTTTCATTTCTATCATTAAGATAAGTACTAGTTCCATGAGCATTTATATAATCTACATCCTCTATTTTTAGTCCTGCATCATTTATTGCCATTTCCATAGATCTAGCAGCACCTTCTCCTCCATCTGCAGGAGCTGTCATATGGTATGCATCTGCTGTTAATCCATATCCAACTAATTCCGCATAGATCTTAGCATTTCTCTTTTGAGCATGCTCTAATTCTTCTAGAATTAACATACCTGCTCCTTCTCCCATTATAAATCCATCTCTGTCTTTGTCAAACGGTCTTGATGCTCCTTTTGGATCATCATTTCTAGTTGACATTGCCTTCATTGTACAGAATCCAGCAACAGCAAGCGGAGTTATAGGACTTTCTGCTCCTCCTGAAATCATAATTTCAGCATCTCCTCTTTGGATAGCTTTAAAAGCGTCTCCTATAGCATGAGTAGACGATGCACAAGCAGTAACAACACTTGTATTAGGACCCTTAGCTCCACACATTATAGATATTTGTCCTGAAGCCATATTAGTTATCATCATAGGTACGAAGAATGGACTTACTCTCTTTGGTCCTTTTTCTAATAATCTTTTGTGCTGTTCTTCTAATGTCTCTATTCCACCTATTCCTGATCCTACTATAACTCCAAATCTGTTTTTATCTATATTATCTGTATCGATATTTGAGTCTTCCATTGCCATTTTAGATGCAGCAACTGCATATTGAGTGAATCTATCCATCCTTTTAGCTTCTTTTTTATCAATAAAATCAGAAGCCTCAAAATCCTTAACCTCTGCTGCTATCTTAGTTGCAAATTCAGTAGTATCAAATCTAGTTATTTGATCTATTCCACAAACTCCATTTTTAATGTTATTCCAGAATACGTCTGTTCCTATTCCAATAGGAGTTACACACCCTATACCCGTAACCACAACTCTTCTTTTCATATTAGTACCTCCAAAACTACTTATTTAGATTCGATATATTTTACTATTTCTCCTATGCAAGTAAACTTTTCTGCTTCTTCATCTGGTATTTCTATTTCAAACTCATCTTCAAGAGCCATCATTATTTCAACTGCGTCTAGTGAATCTGCTTCTAAATCTTTTATTAAAGATGTTTCTAATTTAATCTCATCTACATTGTCTACTCCTAATTGATCTGCTACTATATCTCTCACTTTTTCAAACATAATAAATACCTCCTAAATTTTTATTATATATTTTGATTTTTTTATTGCATTACCATTCCACCATCGACATTAATAGTCTGACCTGTTACATAAGAAGACATATCACTCGCTAAAAATGCAGCTACATTAGCTACGTCTTCTGTTTTACCCATTTTTTTCATAGGTATGCTACTTTCATAAGCTGCTTTTACTTCATCCTTTAATACATCTGTCATATCACTTTCTATAAATCCTGGAGCTATAGCATTTATAGTTATATTTCTAGATGCAAGTTCTCTCGCTGTTGATTTTGTAAAACCTATAACCCCAGCCTTAGAAGCACAGTAATTTGATTGACCTGCATTTCCCATAACACCAACTACAGATGCCATATTTATTATTTTTCCATATTTTTGCTTCATCATAGGTCTAGTTACAGCCTTTGTACAGTTGAATACACCTTTTAAGTTTACAGATATAACTTTATCAAAATCTTCTTCTTTCATTTTCATTAAAAGTCCATCTTTAGTTATACCTGCATTATTTACTAATATATCTAATTTCCCGTATTCATTTATAACTTCATTAACCATATTTTGAGATTCTTCAAAATTAGATACATCACATTTCACAGTAAAGCATCTTACTCCCATATCTTCTATTTCTTTTTTCGCTTCAAGTGCAGATTCTTCTCTTGAAGTATAATTTATAGCTATATCAGCTCCTAATGAAGCAAATTTTGTAGCTATTGCTTTTCCTATACCTCTTGAACCTCCAGTTATAAGAGCCACTCTACCTTTTAAATCTATCATCACTTAGCCTCCTTCATATCTTGTATAAACTTTTCTAAAGTAGCCGCATTTTCTACATTGTAGATGTTTACTTTAGCTGTTAATTTTTTAGATATTTTATTTATAAATCCTTTAAGAGTTTTTCCAGGACCTATTTCAACAAAAGTATCAAATCCATCTTTTATAAGTTTTTCTATAGAATCTTCCCATAATACAGATGAGCTTACTTGCTTTACCAAAGTATCTTTTATTTCATTATGCTCAACATATGTTCCAGTAACATTAGTTACAACAGGTGTTTTAAAAGAATTTATCTTTATATTTTCAAGTTCTCTTTTTAGGTTTTCTCCAGCCTTATTTAACATAGAAGAGTGAAAAGGTGCACTTACATTTAATATAACCGCTTTTTTAGCTCCTCTTTCTTTGCAAAGACTAGCAGCTTTTTCTACAGCCTTTATTTCTCCAGATATTACTATCTGTCCTGGGCTATTAAAGTTAGCAGCCTCAACTATTCCTTCACTAGATACTTCATCTAACACTTGCATAAGTATATCTCTATCAAGACCAAGTATAGCAGCCATAGTACCTACACCTTGAGGAACTGCTTCTTGCATATACTTACCTCTTTTTTTAACAAGCTTTACAGCTTCCTCAAAAGATAGAGCACCAACCGCTACAAGAGCAGAGTATTCTCCTAAAGATAGTCCAGCACATGCATCAAATTTCACATCAAGTTCATCTTTTAACACTTCAAGTAGAGCCGTACTTAAAGTAAGTATTGCCGGTTGAGTATTTTCAGTTTTAGTAAGCTCCTCATCAGGACCTTCAAACATTAAAGATTTTAAGTTCATATGTAAAACTTCATCAGCTTTGTCAAATATTTTTTTCGAGACTTCATAATTTTCATATACATCCTTACCCATACCCACATATTGTGATCCCTGACCCGGGAATACAAAAGCTATTTTACCCATATAAATACCTCCTACAAGCTCAAGTTAGACATTATATCCTTAGCTTCATTCATCATATCTTCTATAATGTTTTTACAAGATTTTATATCATTTACCATAGCAGCACTCTGACCTGCCATTACAGAACCATTTTCTATATCTCCATCTATAACAGATTTTCTAAGTGCGCCTACGCCTTTCTCATCTATATAAGCAGTATCTGCTCCTTCTTTTTCAAGCTTTATAAGTTCTTTCATAAGCTTATTTTTTAAAGCTCTAACAGGATGTCCTGTGCTTCTACCTGCAACTAGGGCATCTCTATCCTTAGCATTTATAATAGCATTTTTATAATTTTCATGTACAATACACTCTTCGCTACATACAAATTTAGTACCTACTTGAACAGCACTAGCTCCTAATGCAAATGCAGCAGCGATTCCTCTTCCATCAGCAACTCCACCAGCTCCAATAACAGGTATACTCACTGCATCTGCAACTTGAGGTATTAATACCATAGTCGTAAGTTCTCCTATATGTCCTCCAGCTTCTGTTCCTTCTACAACAACAGCATCTGCTCCACATCTTTCCATTCTTTTGGCAAGAGCAACCGATGGAACAACTGGAATTATCTTTGTTCCTATTGATTTTAATTTTTCCATATACTTTGCTGGATTTCCTGCTCCAGTAGTTATAACAGGTATTTTTTCTTCATATACAACTTCCATAACTTCGTCTACAAATGGAGATAACAGCATTACATTAACTCCGAACGGCTTGTCAGTAAGTTCTCTAGCTTTTTTAATTTCATTTTTTATAACATCAGCAGGAGCATTTCCAGCTCCGATAAGTCCAAGTCCTCCCGCATTAGATACAGCTGCAGCAAGTTCAGCAGTTGCTATCCACGCCATTCCCCCCTGAATTATAGGGTATTTTATTCCTAAAAGTTCACATACTCTGTTCATCTTTTCTCCTCCTAGATACTCCATTTAATAACACTCGAAGCCCAAGTAAGTCCTGCTCCAAATCCTACTAAAACTATATTGTCACCTTTTTTTATATTTCCTTTTCTATAAGCTTCATCAAGAGCTACAGGTATAGATGCTGCAGACATATTACCGTATTCATGTAAGTTAACATATATTTTTTCCATAGGCATTTTAAGTCTTTTTGCAGATGCCTGTATTATTCTTATATTAGCTTGATGCGGTACTACATAATTTATGTCTTCTTCATTCAATCCAGCTATTTCTATACTCTTTTTAGCAGAATCTCCCATGACTCTAACTGCAAATTTAAATACTTCAGATCCTCCCATTTTTATGTAATGAAGTCTATCATTTATGCTTTGCTCACTTGCAGGCATTCTAGAACCACCCGCAGGCATTTTAAGGCATTCTCCACTTGCTCCATTAGCTCCTAAATATGTAGATAAAATCCCCTCATTTTCATCCACTTCTCCTAAGATAGCAGCACCTGCTCCATCTCCAAATAATACACAAGTGTTTCTATCTGTCCAGTCCATAATTTTAGATAAAGCTTCCGCACCTATTACAAGTACTTTCTTATACATACCAGTTTCTATAAAGTTTTTCCCTACGCTTAATGCATATACAAACCCTGAACAACCAGCTTCTAAGTCAAATGCTGCTGCATTAACAGCTCCTATATTTTTTTGAACAATACAAGCAGTTGATGGAAATAACATATCAGGAGTAACAGTTGCCACTACTATAAGATCTATTTCTTCTGGATTTATTCCAGAGCTTTCCATAGCTTTTTTAGCAGCAATAGTTGCTATATCTGAAGTAGCCATATCATCTTCAACTACTCTTCTCTTCTTTATACCAGTTCTTGAAGATATCCATTCATCAGTTGTATCTACCATTTTTTCTAAATCAAAATTAGTAATAACTTTATCTGGAACATAACTTCCTGTAGCTAATATTCCTGCTCTTTTCAATTTATTCAATCTTATCCACTCCTAATTTATCTATTTTAAACTTTATTTCATTAAGAACATTTCCATTTGCAAAGTGTATCCCTTGCTTTATTGCATTTTTTATAGCTTTAGAGTTAGAACTTCCATGTGCTTTTATAAGACCTCCATTTACTCCAAGCAGCGGTGCCCCTCCATATTCGCTATAATCGAGATTTTTCTTTAGTTTCTTAAGATCATCTTTTAAAAGCATGGCTCCTATCTTAGTCTTCATATTAGTTAAAAAAGTATCTTTTAACATAGAAAATACCGACATAGCCACTCCCTCTGTAACCTTTAAAACAACATTTCCTGTAAAACCATCACATACTATAACATCTGTGTACCCATAAGGTATATCTCTTGCTTCTACATTTCCTATAAAGTTTATATCTTCATTATTTTTTAATAAGTCATAAGATTTTTTAGTTAAATCATTTCCTTTTCCTTCTTCTTGTCCCACATTCACTATAGCAACCTTAGGATTATCAAGTTCTAATATTTTACTTGCATATACAGACCCCATAACTCCAAATTCCAGTAAGTTTCTAGGCTTACAGTCTGCATTTGCACCAGCATCTAATAGTATAGACATTCCTTCTTTGTTAGGTAAGAAAGTACAAAGTGCAGGTCTATCTATGCCCTTTATTCTACCAATTACGAAAAGCCCTCCAGCTAAAAGTGCGCCAGTATTTCCAGCAGAAACTATAGCATCAGCCTTTCCTTCTTTAACTAAGTTAAGAGCTACTACCATAGATGAATCCTTCTTACTTCTTATAGCCTTTACTGGTTTATCTTCATTTATTATTATTTCACTCGTGTGAATTATCTCCAATTTAGTTTTATCAAATTCATACTTACTAAAATTTTCTTCCAATATATTTTTATCCCCTGTAGCTATTATATCTATATTAAACTCCTTTATAGCATCTACTACACCTTCAACTGTAGAGTAAGGAGCATTATCTCCTCCCATGCAATCAACTACTATTTTCATATTCACCACTTCCTTTAATTTATTTCATCGAATATGAACTTGCCTCTAAAAACTTGTTCATGATTTTTATTATTTATTTTAACGTGTACATAATGTTTTTTATCTCTAACTCTTATCACTTCAGCTTTAGCTATTAACCTATCATTTGCTTTTATAGGATTTATATTCTTTATATTAGCAACTCCCATTAATACAACAGGTGCATCTACAACAGCCATTGCTAATGATTCAGCTTGAGCAAATACAAAATGACCCTTTACTATATTAGTCTTAGAATAAACCATATGATCAGTCGTTTCAAGTATTGAAATACCTAAGCTTCCAACATCTAAATCTATTATTTCTCCAACTATTTCCTTGCTTCCTATAGTTTTCACTTTATTTATATTATTTTCAGCAACAAGCTTTACTCTCTCTCTCAGTTCAGGTATTCCAAGTTTAAGTCTATCCAATCTTATAGTCTGTATACTAACACTAAAATAATCCGATAATTCTTCATCTGTATAAAAAGGGTCTCTTTTTAACATTTGGGAAAGTTCTGTCTGTCTTTCTTGTTTGCCTTTTCTTTTCACATCATCCACCCCTAAATTATATACTAATATTAGTACCAGCTACTAATATTAGTATATAATAATTAGTCATATAAATCAATAGAACAAAAATAAAAAGCATGTAGTTATAAACTACATGCTTTTTATTATTTAGCTACTACTTCTTTACCTTTATAGTATCCACAATCCGGGCATACTCTATGTGATAATTTCGGCTCATGACACTGTGGGCAACTTACGAATCCAGTTGCTACCATTTTTGAGTTAGCTGCTCTTCTTGAGTCTCTCTTTGATCTTGATGTTTTACGCTTTGGTACTGCCATTTATCCCACCTCCTTAGTCATTTTTAAATAAGTCTTTTAATTTAGAAAAACGGGGATCAGTAAATTCTTCGTCATTATGACAATTGCATTTTTCTTCATTTAAATTAGCTCCACATGAATTACAAAGACCTCTACATTCTTCATCACATGTTATTCTTTCTGGAACATTTAATATAAAAGTATTTTCAATTATATTTTTAAAATCTAATTCGTCCCCATTGCAAACAATAGTATCTTCATCTTCTAAAACACAATCTTCATCTTCAACTATAAAAGCTTTAACATCATCTTCTATGTTGACTTCAACATCTTTTAAGCATCTGCTACAAGAGTCTACAACAGAGAATTTAATATTACAATCCAGATAAAGTTGTCTATCGATATTAGTTATTTGCCCATCAACTTCAACAGGAGAAGTTAATCTGTAGTTTTTACCACAATAACTAATATTATCAATTTTTTCAGAGAAATTCAAGTCTAAAACTGTTATTTCTCTTTTTATTAATCTAGATAAGTTTATCTTCATATTAATCACCTCAATAATACACTGCAAAATTTATTATACAAATGCTTAATTAGTTTGTCAAGTATTTTTACTTGATAGACAATAAAAAAGGTAGGTCAATACCTACCTTTTATTAGTAAAGTAATTTATTTAACTAATTCAAGAGTATCTCTTGCTATCATTAACTCTTCATTAGTAGGCACTATTAAAAGCTTAACTTTAGAGTCATCTGTACTTATAACTGTATCTTTTCCTCTAACGTTATTCTTTTCTTTATCCATCTTCATTCCTAAACCTTCAAGTCCTTCACAGATTTGCTCTCTCATAGATATAGAGTTTTCTCCTATACCTGCAGTGAATAAAACTACATCTACTCCACCCATTTCAGCCATGTAAGAACCTATATATTTTTTAACTCTCTTACAGTAAGCATCTAATGCTACTATAGCTTTTTCATTTCCTTCAGCTGCTGCATCTTCTATATCTCTAAAATCACTAGATATTCCAGTCATTCCAAGAACACCTGATTTTTTATTCATTAATGAACTTAAACCATCAGCATCTAATCCTTCTTTTTCCATTATAAATGGTACTATAGCAGGGTCCATATCTCCACATCTTGTTCCCATTATTAATCCTTCAAGAGGAGTGAATCCCATAGAAGTATCTTTACATACTCCACCGTCAACAGCAGCAATACTTGCTCCATTTCCTAAGTGACAAGTAATTATCTTTAAGTCTTCTACATTTTTACCAAGCATTTCAGCTGCTCTTTGAGATACATACTTGTGAGATGTACCGTGGAATCCATATCTTCTAACTCCATACTTTTCATATAACTCATATGGTAGTCCATAAAGGTAAGATGATTTTGGCATAGTTTGATGGAAAGCAGTGTCAAATACTCCAACCATTGGAACTCCTGGTAATATTTCTTGACAAGCGTTTATTCCTATTAAGTTAGCTGGGTTGTGAAGAGGTGCAAGTTCAACACAATCTTCTATTCCTTTTTTAACTTCATCATTTATTACAACAGAAGTTGCAAATTTTTCTCCTCCGTGAACTACTCTGTGTCCAACAGCAGAAATTTCCTTCATATCTTTAATTGCACCATATTCTTCATTTACTATAGAATCTAAAACTATCTTAATTGCATCTTTATGATCTTTCATAGGCTTTTCAATAGTTACTTTATCTTTTCCTGTAGTTTGATGCTTAACTACAGAACCTTCAATTCCTATTCTCTCAGCTAATCCTATAGCCATAACACTTTCATTCTCCATGTTTATTAATTGATACTTTAAAGAAGAACTACCACAGTTAATAACTAATATGTTCATATATTTGCTACCTCCCAATATTATTTTTATGTATATATATACATTACACAACAATCTCAACATAAATTAATATAGCATTTTTCACTCAAATTGTACACAAAAAATAAAAAATAAAGTCATTTAAATATTCATTAAAATTCAATATTCTATTAACATTCTACATTTTTTTCAATATTCCTTCTTTATATTTTAAAAATATCAATCTACATACATTAATATTTCTAAAAATACAAAACTTAATTCATAGAAAGTATGATTTCTATAATCAAAGCCTCTAGAAATGATACTTTCTATATTATATAATTTAATAATAACCTCAAAAGGAGATATATATGAAAGTTTTAGGATTAATTGTTGAGTATAACCCATTTCACAACGGTCATATGCACCATCTTTTAGAATCAAAGAAACAATCAGGCGCTACTCATACAGTAGCTATAATGAGCGGTCATTTTTTACAAAGAGGAGAGCCCGCTTTATTTGATAAATGGACAAGAGCTAAGGCTGCTGTTGAATCAGGAGTTGATCTTGTAATAGAACTACCTACTTTATTTGCAACCCAAAGTGCTGAATTTTTTAGCCATGGCGCCATATCTACATTAAATAGCACAAACTCAATAGATAGTATCTGTTTTGGAAGTGAAATAGGAGATATCGATATTTTGTATCAAATAAGTCATATATTAGTCGATGAACCTCTAGAGTTTAAACAATACCTTAAATATTATTTAAGTGAAGGCCTATTATTCCCCACTGCAAGAGCTAAGGCTTTATTTAAATACATCAGTAATAACAAAACATTAAATATAACAGAAGATAGTTTATACGAGGTTTTAAATAGTTCTAACAACATACTAGGAATTGAATATATAAAAAGCATAATCAAATTAAAAAGTTCTATAAAACCATATACTATAAAAAGAATTAAATCAGAATATAATTCAACAGATATAAACAGTTCTATATGCAGTGCTACTGCAATAAGAAAGTATTTAAAATCAAATAAAAATCTAGAAGATTTAATAAATGTAATTCCAAATACAACATACTCTATTATGCAATCTCAAATAGATAATAACTTTAATCCTGTATTTGATGACCAATTTTACGAGATATTAATAGGTACTATATTAAGAGAAGAGAAAAATATAAATAAATACTTTGACGTGAACGAAGGAATAGAGAACAAAATAATAAACTCTGTAATGAACACATCATCACTCTATGAACTTCTTATGAGTGTGAAATCCAAAAGATATACCATGACTAAAATCAAGAGAATACTTACAAATATACTTCTTTCAATAACAAAAGAAGACGTCATGAAGGCTAAAAACATAAATACCATGCCTTATATAAGACTCCTAGCCTTTAACGATAAAGGCAGAGAAATAATCAAAAATATAAAAAAGAACTCAGATGTCACTATAATAAACAAACTAAGTTCAGTAAATGTTAAAGATGAAAATATGAGCTTATTTTTAAATTACGATATAAAAAGTACAAATCTGTACAATCTTATGTATTACAAAAATAGAAAAGACCAGATTAAAGGATATATGGATTATTACATATCTCCTATATACGTAAGAAAATCTTAATTGTATAGACTCACACCTTCTTAGATTATATGTGAGTAATCAAAACTATCTATAAAAATACCGTGAATGTAACGATATTTTGAATACAACTAAGCTTTTGTCTTATTAATAATCTTAAAATTTACGAACTCCCTACGGTCAGACACGCAAATTTCTTAACGGATTATTAAACGACAAAATCAAGTTATATTAGTCAAAATATCCAAAAACATTCACTAACATTTTTATAGACAGTTTTTTAAATCAATTCATGTATTATAAAATGAACCTTGCCTCACTATAAAAAAATTTTTGTTGAATTTTTTAAATTACTTTTTTAAAACAGTATATTTTTGAATATATTAAAAGATTAAGAACTGTACCCACAAAATGAAGGGTATTAAAATATATTCACGGTATTTTAATACCCTTCATTTTGGATTAAGGAATAAATTTATTTATTGATTTTCTATTCTTTCAGCTAAATCATTCAAATATTCCCATCTCTCTAGCTTTTCTTCTAAAACAATTTCTAACTCCTCTTTTTGCTTAGTTAGCTTTTGTAACTTTTCAAAATCACTTCCACATCCATTTATAGATTCATCTATATCAGATATATCACTTTCTAGTTGTTCAATTACTCCATCTATTTCTTCATATTCCTTTTGCTCTTTAAATGTAAACTTAAGTCTTGTATCTTTTTTCTTATATGAGTTCTTATCTTTCTTTTCAACAACTTCCTTTATAACGACCTCTTCCTTTTGACTGCAAAAATCTCTATAATTTGAATAGTTTCCAACATAATGTTCTATAGTAGAATCGCCCTTAAATGATAATATTTTATTTACAACTCTATCTAAGAAATATCTATCATGAGATACAGTTATAACACTACCATCAAACCCATCTAAATATTCTTCAAGTATTGTCAACGTCTGAATATCCAGATCATTAGTTGGCTCATCTAATATAAGTACATTAGGAGATTTCATCAGTACTCTAAGTAAGTATAATCTTCTCTTTTCTCCACCAGATAATTTGGATATTAAAGACCACTGTGCATCTTTAGTAAATAAAAACCTTTCAAGCATAGTCGATGCACTTATATACTTATTATCAGCTGTATACATACCCTCTGCCTGTTCTTTTATATACTCTATAACCCTAAGATTTCCGTCCATATGTTCATTTTCTTGAGAAAAATATCCAACTTTAACAGTAGCACCTATATCTATACTTCCACTATCAGGCTGTATATTCCCAACAATCATATTTATAAGAGTTGATTTTCCACATCCATTGTCTCCTATTATACCAATTCTATCCCCTTTAGATATTGTGTACTCAAAATCGCTAAGTATCTTCTTAGAATCAAAACTCTTTGATATATTATTTATCTCTATTACCTTCTTACCAAGCCTTGAGCTTCCAACAAACACATCTATGCTATTATCATCTATTTCAAACTTGTCCTCTTTTAACTGTTCAAATCTATCTATTCTCGCCTTTTGCTTAGTACTTCTAGCTCTTGCACCTCTTTGTATCCACTCTAACTCTTTTCTAAAAATACTTTTTCTTTTTCTCTCAGAGGCAATTAAACTTTCTTCTCTTTCCTGCTTTGACTCTAAAAATTTAGTATAATTTCCCAGATATGAATACAGCGAACCTCCATCCACCTCTATTATTTTATTAACTACCCTATCTAAGAAGTATCTATCATGAGTTATCATAATAAGAGAGCCTTTTCTATTATTCAAATATTCTTCAAGCCAAATTATAGTATCATTATCCATATGGTTAGTAGGCTCATCTAGTATGAGTAGATCACATGGATTTATAAGTGAGCTTGCAAGTGCTATTCTCTTTTTCTGACCACCCGATAAATATTGTATCTTATCATCAAAATTAGATATCCCAAGTTTTGTAAGTATGCTCTTCGCTTCGCTTTCCAGTTGCCATGCATTCATATTATCCATTTGTTGATTTAAATTTAAAAGCTTAGTCTGTAAATTATTATCTTCTGGATTTCGACTTAATTTTTCAAGTGTATATTCATATTCACTTATAAGTTTCATCACAGGAGATGTTCCTTTGAAAACCTGCTCTATTACAGTTAAATCTCCATCGAAATCTGGATTTTGTGGTAGATACTCTATATTTGCATTTCTAGCCTTCGTTATTTTTCCACTATCATAAGTTTCAACCTCAGCTATTATTTTTAGTAAAGTAGACTTTCCTGTTCCATTTATACCTAGTACCCCTATTTTTTCTCCTTCATTTATACCAAGAGAAACATCTTCTAACAGTTTTTTTTCCGAATAACTTTTGTATATATTTTCTATAGTTATTATATTCATAATCAATCATCCCTTTATTAGCAATAATATATTGTATTATAACATATTAATTTCATAATTTCTTCATAGACAAAAAGAATCCTGTTATATTATACAACAGGATTTTTACTTTAATTTACTTTTTCAAATAAGTACCTTCACTAGTAAGTGTTACTAATCCATCCTTATAAAGCCCACCTAAGGCCTTCTTAAACATTCCCTTGCTCATCTCTAAACTTTTTTGTATATGATCTGGAGATGACTTATCAGTTAAGTATAAAATTCCATCATATTTTTTTAGTTCATCCAATATTCTTTCCTTAGCTTCATCTATTTCTAGGTTTATTTTTTTTCTAATACTAACGTCTATTTTATTATCTTCTCTTATCTTCTTTACAAAACCTTTTACAACATCTCCAACTTTTAAATTTTTATATACCTCATTCTTGTATAAAAGTCCAAAATACTTTCCTTCTATTATAACTTTTACACCCATGTCCGTAAATTGATATATCATCATATCTACTTCTTGTCCTTCTGTAAGATCTATATCATCTTCTTCTATATATCTATTTATTTTTTGACTTGCTATTATCCTATTGCTCACATCATCTTTATATATACTAAAGATATACTTTTTATTTTTCTTTAATTTTTCTTTTTGTTGGCTATATGGAACTAATAACTCTTTCTCAAGTCCCCAATCTATGAATGCTCCATACTGATTTATATCCTTAACCTCTAAGAAAGCTATATCTCCCACCTTAGCCTTTGGGGTCTTTGTAGTAGCTAGATATCTATCTTCAGAATCCTTGTATACAAATACATTTATATTATCTCCAACCTCTAAGTCTTCAGGAACGTACTTTGTAGGAAGAAGAATTTCTCCAACTTCAGAATCCAAAAAGAATCCGAATTCCTTTTCTTTTACTACTTTTAATTCATTAAAATCTCCTAATTTAAACATGTATTTTCTCCTTTTATATTATTATTTCTTAAACTTTGCCAGAGCCTCCGCTAATGCTGAATTCAAACCTTGTTCATTCTCTGTTTTTTGTTTTTTTAAATATTTATTTACATCTTTTTTATTTACCTTATTACCTTCTTTTTTCTTTCTCTCGTTAAATTTAGATAATTTTTCTTTATGTCCACACTTGCATACAAATACTTTTCCTTCGCCTTGACCTCTAAGTTCTAATTTTTTAAAACAGTTTGGACATCTTGCATTAGTTTTTTTAGATATATTTTGTCTACATCCGCATTCTCTATCCTGACATATTAGTATTTTCCCATTTTTCGAGTTGACCTCTAACATATATTTCCCACATTCTGGGCACTTATTTCTAGTTATATTTTCGTGCTTGAATTTTTGATCACTATTTTTTATATCTTTAACTATAATATTTGTATACTCTCTCATTTCATTAGTAAAATCATCTTTTGTTAATAAACCCTTACTTATAAGAGCCAGCTTTTGTTCCCATTTAGCAGTTAATAACGGTGATTTTAAATCATCTGGAACAAGTTCCAAAAGTTGTTCGCCTTTTGATGTTATATGTATGTATCTACCTTTTTTCTCCATTAGAAAATTATTATATAATTTTTCTATAATGTCCGCTCTTGTAGCGACAGTTCCAATCCCACCAGTCTCTTTTATCGTATTTATAAGTTCTTTATTTTCATCGCACATATACTTTTGCGGATTTTCCATAGCAATAAGTAAACTTCCTTCATCAAATCTTGATGGTGGATTTGCATGGCCTTTAGTTTGGTATATATTAGATACATCAAACTCATCACCTACATTTAGATTACTTAACAACTCACTAACCATATTATTATCAGCTTCTGTGTTTTCATACACCTGTTTCCATCCCAGAGATATTATTCTCTTAGTTTTAGCTGTAAATATTTCTTGTCCTATTTTAATTTGTATAGTTATACTTTCATATTCAAATGGTTTATTTAATACAGCTAAAAATCGTTTTACAACTAAATCGTATATTTTGAACTCCTTGTCAGTCAATTCAGCAAAACCACTAGACTCTTCTGTAGGTATAATAGCATGGTGATCAGAAACCTTAGAATCATCTACAAATGTTTTATTTATTTTAATTTCTTTTTTCAAAATATTAAAAGCTATCTTTGAATATTTTCCAACTCTACAAGCCATAACTCTATCTTTTAAAGTATCTACTACATCTTCTGATATATACCTTGAATCCGTTCTTGGATATGTTAGTAATTTATGTTGTTCATATAATTTTTGCATTATAGACAATGTTTCTTTAGCTGAATAAGAATATATTTTATTTGCATCCGCTTGAAGATCTGTTAGGTTATAAAGGCTTGGTGCAAATGTTTTTTTTGTCTTTTTAACTATATTTTCAACTTTAGCTTTTTTATTTTTCAAACTATTTATTACACTATCGCATTTTGCTTTATCAAAAGTATTAGTATTTTTACTTTTACTATCTTGCCATATAAATTCAACATCATTTACAAAAGCTTTTATACCATAAAAATCCTTAGGTTTGAAATTTTGTATATCACTTTCTCTCTTTGATATCATAGATAGTGTAGGAGTTTGAACTCTTCCACAAGAAAGAGATGAATTATATTTGCATGTTAATGCTCTAGTTGCATTAATTCCTACAAGCCAATCTGATTCAGCACGTGCCGTTGCACTTTTATATAGATTTTCATAATTTTTACCAGGTTTCAAATTATTAAAACCATCCCTTATGGCTCTATCTGTAACAGATGATATCCAAAGTCTCTTTATGCTTTTTTTAACGTGTGCTTTTTCTATTATCCATCTTGCTACAAGCTCACCTTCACGCCCTGCATCAGTAGCAATTACTATTTCACCTACATCTTCTCTATTCATCTGTCTTTTTACCGTATTAAATTGTTTGTGCGTTTTATTTATAGTAACTATTTTTAATTTATCAGGAAGCATAGGTAGATCTTCTATTTTCCAAGACTTATATTTTTCATCATAATTTTCAGGAGGAGCCAATGTAACCAAATGTCCAAAAGCCCATGTTATAATGTAATTTTCCCCTTCTATGTATCCATTTTTATTTGAATTGCAATTTAAAACTCTAGCTATGTCTTTTCCAACTGAGGGTTTTTCAGCTAAAACCAATGTTTTTTTCATAATACTGTTCCTTTCTAAATTCATATCATACAGAGTATATAATATCACAATAAAAGCTTTTGTATTAGAAAAAGACTATGAAACATAGTCTTTTTTTATAAATTCCATAACTTATCAATACAAATCTTTCCCAGGAAATAAATTAAATAATCTTGCGTATATAATAGCTACTGCTAAAGTAAATTAAAATCTAAAATTGTATTAATCCACAGTAATATCCTTATTATTAATTCTATCCTTAATTACAAGTGTATATTCATTTGTGACTTTTATTTTCTACATAAACTGTATATTATTTATCTTATATCGTACTTTTTTATTTTTCTATAAAGTGTAGCTATTCCTATATTCAAAGCATCTGCTGTTTTTTTCATTCCATCTGTAGTATTTCCATACTTTTTTATAGCTTTTAAAATCTCTTTTTTTTCTAATTCTTCAAAAGAACTTATTTTATCATTAGCATAATCAAGATCATCTATATTTTTAAGCTTTAAAGACATCAAATCAGCTATATTAGATATAAAAAGCATTAGTTCACTCTTTTTTAAAAGCATCATGTCTCTTTGCTTCTCATCAAAAGCCACAAGTCCTATTACACCTATTACCGTATGTTTAATTTTAATAGGACAACATATATCTGCAATTTCTTTACAATAATGTCTTTGATTACACTGTCCACATTTTTCACTATCATATTTTTCATTCATAGTATAAGTCTCTCCCGTTTCTAAAACGTGAGAGTATATAGAATTTTTATCTATACTAGTTCCAATTTTTTGTTTAAATACTCCAGTTCCAGCTATTCTAACCAAATTAGAGTCAACTAAAGTAACCTCAACATCTAGTAATTTTGATATATTTTCACAAGTTTTTTGTATATCTTCATTTACTTTTGTTAACCTCACATCCATAACCTCTTTCTGTTCTTTTATTTCAAATGTTAAATTAACTTATTAAATATATTTTTTTAAATTATATCACACTAATTATTAAAAAGTCTTTATTTTCACATATATCAAATCAATACTTTTTTTAATCAAATAAAACAAAACTTAATTCTGATAAAATTTTAATCTTCTATTTAAATAAGAAAACACCTAACAATTTATGTTAGCTGTTTTTTTATTTATTCAAAAGCAATATTAACTTTAATAGATATATCATCCACTAAAACTTCACTAGCTATGATTTTATCCGTATTTGTTTTAACTTCAAAATCACTTCCATAAGTCAATGTAGGAGTAGATATATTAGTATTTATTCCTTCTTTTTCAAGATTTATACTAGCTTTTGCTGTAAGCATATTAGATAGTTCAGATATAGCACTTTGAGCCATATCGTCAAATTCTAAAACTGGCATTCCCATCATCATTTTAGAAGCTATCTTTTTAGCATCATTTTCACTCATACTATAAATTACATTTCCCTTCATATCTCCTACTACACCTAAATTCAACATTACACCGTGTACCTTAATACTGCTTTCTTTAACCAAAATATCTTTTTTTTCTATGTTACTAAATCCTAGTTGAGGCATTATGTCTAAAACCGAATTTAAAAAATGTTTTATAATTTTTGAACTCATATACTGTCACCTCTTTTTAAAACAGATTCATATATACTTACTATATGTCAATCTATCCTTTTTCTTATATTATATCACATTTCATTAGTCAAACAATTATTTTTTGACAAAATAATCTTAATTTAAACTCTATTTTAAATTCATAGATAACCAAATAATTTAATATAATTATCTTAGATTAATGTTTTGGAGGCGTTTATATGAAAAATTCAAGATTACTACGATCCATACTCCCCGGAATAATAGTTCTATTTTTTATAACAAGTATAGTTGTATTTCCTAAAGATTCTATAGAGTCTGCAAGAGTAGGAATGAACATATGTATTAATATATTAATACCATCACTTCTCCCTTTTTTAATAGGGGCTAATCTATTAATAAATTTAAAAGTTATAGACATTCTCGGCGTATTTTTAGAAAAACCCTCTAGAATCCTATTTAATGTACCAGGTAAGAGTTCATTAATATTTGCTATATCTATACTCTCTGGATACCCTATAGGTTCAAAACTTATATCAAATCTTAGACAAGACAATGAGATATCAAGAGTAGAAGCTCAAAGATTGGCATCCTTTTGCTCAACATCAGGTCCATTATTCATGGTAGGATCTGTTGGAATAGGTATGTTTAATAATCCTAAAATAGGTTATTTCATACTCCTATGTCACTATATTGGAGCATTGAGCATAGGTATTTTGTTTAGATTTTACAATACTTCTTCAGATATCAAGCATTACAATAATACAAGTATACTTACTAGATTAAAAAAAATAATATTTTATGAAAATGAAGAAAAGTCATTTTTTTCTATATTTGGAGACTCTGTTAGAAATGGAATAAACACGATACTAATAGTCTGTGGCTTTGTTATAGTATTTTCTGTATTATTTAAAATACTTACTTTATTAAAATTCATAAATTTAATAAGTTCTATGTTATTTGTATTTCTTCATCCATATAATATATCTATTGAAGTCATTCAAGCATTTATAAGTGGTCTATTCGAGATAACAATAGGATGTAATAATATATCTTTATTGAATGAACCTTCTTTAATATTCAAGATAGCTCTTTGTACATTCATAATATCTTTTAGCGGAATATCAATACTTGCTCAATGTTGTAATTTTTTATCTCTGTCCGATATTAATATACCTATTTATATTTTCGGAAAATTTCTACATGGTATTAATTCATTTTTATTTTGTTATCTCCTTTATCCTCTATTTAAAAATAATTTAGATATACAAACTTTTAACAATTCTTTTTATTATAATATTTACGTTGATAAAATTTTCACTGAGACACCTTTTAATAATAATATATTTTTCATATTTATTTTAGTAGTATATATACTTTCATATATTAATAATAGATATAAAAAAGGCTTCCTTCGAAGATTTTAAATGTAGACTTTTTTGCTTAAAAATAGTTGCAAATTTAGTTCTTTTAAATATAAAAATGATGGTTATTAAAATATTAACTCAAGTAGCTATATTTTAATAACCATCATTTTTCAGTTGTACACTATAGTTCTCTATTTCAATTCTTCTCTATTAGCTGCTATTACTTCTCCTATATTTCTTAAATCTGATTGAACCTTTCCAAGTATACTATCAGCATACTCTTTTGCGCCTCTTCTTATTTCTTTAGATGTGCTTTGAGCCTGCTCAATTATTTTTTCAGCTTGTTTTTGAGCTTGTTTTATAACTTCACTTTCTTCAACCTGTTCTTGCATATATGACTTAGTATTTTCGACTATAGCATCTGCCTCTTGTTGAGCTTCTGCAAGTATTCTTTGTCTTTCTGTATTTATCCATTCTGCTTGTTTTATTTCATCAGGTAATTGAAGTCTTATTTCTTTTATTATTTCTAAAAACTGTTTTTTATCAACAAAAACCTTATTTCCAAACGGAATTCCAGAACTTTCCTCTACCAAATCTTCTATTTCTTCTATTAATCTTAATAATTCCAAGATTAATCCCCCCCGTGTAATTTTTTGTATACCGCTTTCGATACATTGTTTGGAACTAATTCCGATATATCTCCTTTGAATTTCGCCACTTCTTTCATTAGTGAGGAGCTTATAAAAGAATATTTTGTACTAGTTGTAAGTATAACAGTTTCTATATCTTGATTTAATTGTCTATTCATCTGAGCCATTTGAAGTTCATATTCAAAATCAGAAACAGCTCTTAATCCTCTTATTATAGCATTAACCTTTTTATCATTACAATAATCTATTAAAAGACCTGTAAAACTATCCACCTCTACATTATCTATATCTTTAATAGCTTCTTTTATAAGTTCAACTCTTTCTTCAAATGTGAATAGAGAGTTCTTACTAGAATTGTATAAAACACCTACTATCAATTTGTCAAATAGTTTAGATGCTCTTTTTATTATATCTAAATGTCCTTTAGTTATTGGATCGAAACTTCCTGGATATACTGCTATTTTTTTCATTCTAGTCCTCCCAAGCAAAAAATGAAATCATTGTGTTTCCATATTTCTTTTCTCTGTATTTTTTTAGTTTTTCTATATTATCTTTTACTTCATCCTTTATGTCATGTTCCACTATTATTATTCCATCTTCTTCCAATATCTCTCTTTTACTTATTTCTATTAATGTTTTTTCTATAAAGTTTTTTAAATATGGAGGATCCATAAATATTATATCAAATTTATCTCTTCTAACACCTAGTTTATTTACAGCACTTATACTATCTGACAAAATTAATTCACTTTTATCATTAACTCTAGCCTTTTGTATATTCTCTTTTATTATATCCATACTAGATTTACTTGCATCCACAAAGGTAGCTCTTTGAGCCCCTCTTGATAAACTTTCTATTCCAAGTGATCCAGTTCCAGAGAATAGATCTAAAACAAAGCTGTCCATAATTCTATCACTTATAATATTAAATAAAGATTCCTTTACTCTATCAGTAGTAGGTCTTACATCCATATTTTTGGGAGATTTAAGTTTCAATCCCCTAGCGCTTCCAGAAATAACTCTCATATAAATTCTCCTTTTTTTAATTTAATGTTATATCGTTTAATTTTTCCTCAAATCTATTTATTATTTCTTTTTTGAGTATTTTGTTTTTATCAAGATTTAATTTTTCATCTTCTTGTATTATACTTTGTGCTTCTCTTTGAGCTTCTTTTAATATTTTTATATGCTTGAATATATTTGCTACCTTTAGTTCTGGAAGACCGTGTTGTCTTGTTCCAAAAAATTCTCCAGGCCCTCTTATTTCTAAATCCTTCTCAGATATTTTGAAGCCATCTGTCGTTTGTTCCATTGTTTTCATTCTCTCAAATGTAACTTCATTCTTTGATCCATATATAAGTATGCAATACGATTTATGTTCTCCTCTTCCAACCCTTCCTCTTAGCTGGTGTAGCTGTGCTAGTCCAAATCTTTCCGCATTTTCTATAATCATGAGTGTAGCATTTGGCACATTCACTCCAACCTCTATAACGGTTGTTGAAACTAGTATATCAACATCCCCATTTTTAAATTTTCTCATTATCTCTTCTTTATTAGAAGCTTTCATTTTTCCATGTAAAAGTTCTAGCCTCAAATCTGAAAAATATTCAGTTTTTAACTCCTCTAATAAATCTACTGCTGCCTTTGCATTTATTACCTCTGATTCTTCAACTAGAGGACATACTATATAAACCTGCCTTCCAAGTTCTACCTGGCTTCTTACAAAATTATATGCTCTAAGTCTTTTTTCTTTCGCAATAGCAAATGTATCTATAATCTGCCTTCCAGGAGGAAGTTCATCTATTATAGATATATCAAGATCACCATAAAGTATAAGCGCCAAAGTTCTAGGTATAGGAGTTGCAGTCATAACCAATATATCAGGGTTATCTCCTTTTTCGGATAACTTATTTCTTTGTCTTACTCCAAATCTATGTTGTTCATCTGTTATAACCATTCCCAGCTTTTTAAATTCAACTCCATCCTCTATAAGAGCATGCGTTCCTATTAATATATCTATTTCGCCTTCTTTAGCTTTTTTTAGAACATCCATTTTTTGTTTTTTAGTAAGACTTCCAACCAACAACCCTATATTTATATCGAATTTAGATAGTATTTCCTGAAGTGAATTAAAGTGTTGTTCTGCTAATATTTCAGTTGGAGCCATCATAGCTGCTTGATATGAGTTTAAAACTGCATTTGCAAGACTCAAAAGAGCAACTACTGTTTTTCCAGATCCTACATCCCCTTGAACAAGTCTATTCATAACCTTGTTAGAGCTCATATCATTTAGTATATCATCAAGAGATTTTCTTTGAGCATTAGTAAGTGAAAACGGAAGTGACTTTATAATTTCTTCCAATCTATCCTTTTTCTCAAATTTTATTCCCTCTTTATCTACTACCCCACTTTTTAAGTATAATAACCCTAATTGAAGTATTAAAAATTCCTCATACACAAGTCTATATAAAGCCACTTTCAAGCTTTGTATATTTTCTGGATTGTGAATATTTTTTATAGCAAAGTTTAAATCACACAGTTTATTTTTATTTACAATATCTATTGGAATATATTCATCTATTTTTAAGTTTTCATTAATAAATACACTCTGTATTGTATTTATTAATTCTTTATTTGAAACTCCATAAGTCAAAGGGTAGATAGGAACTATTTTCCCTATTGAATTTGCAGATGTTGTATCAAATTCAATTTCACAGTTTAATAATTCAGTTTTCCCATATTCTTTTTTAACCTTACCATATGCAAGTATATTGTCCCCTACTTTAAAGTTATTAACTATATACTTTTGATTAAAGAATACAAGCTTTATATATCCAGTATCATCCCTTACCTCTATTTTATTTATAATCATCTTCTTTTTTGGTTCATGAGTCTCAAACCCTGTAATAATTCCTCTTATAGATACTTTTTCTTCATTTACTAGGTTGAATACTTTCTTGAATTTGCTTCTATCTTCATATTGCCTTGGAAAATAATATACCAGATCCTTTAATGTATATATTCCAAGCTTATTTAATTTTTTATATTTTTTAGGACCCACGCCCTTTATGTATTGTAAGTTCTTATTTAAATCCATCAATATCACCTTGTAAATTCCATTTTTTAAGCCATGGTATTTAAATATCCATGGCTTAAAAAATGATAATATATAAACTTTTACTCTACAGAAATTATATAATAATATAGAGGTTGATTTCCACAGTAAACTTCTACATCTAAATCATCATATTTTTCTTCTATCTCTTCTCTTAACACATTAGCATCATCTTGACTTAATTCTTCACCATAGAATAAAGTTATAATTTCACTGTCCTCATCAACTAATTTGTCTATTAAAGATAGTGTTACCTCTTTTATATCTTTTCCAGCTTCTTGTATCTTACCTTCTCCAATACCTATTATATCGCCTTCTTTTATGTCTATATCATTCATATTAGTATCTCTTACAGCAAATGTTATTTGACCTGTTTTAACATTTTCAAGAGCATACTTCATAGCTTTTTGATTAGACTCAGCGTCAGCTTCAGGGTTAAATGCCAGTAAAGCAGAAAATCCTTGTGGAGTTGTTTTTGAAGGTATTACTATTATATTCTTATCAGATATTTCTTTAGCCTGATTTGCCGCCATTATAACATTACTATTATTAGGTAATATAATTATGTTTTTTGCATTTATATTATCTATAGCTTGTATAAAGTCTTCAGTACTAGGGTTCATAGTCTGTCCACCCTCTATTACGTGATCCACTCCAAAATCTTTAAATATTGAAGTTATTCCAGATCCCATAGCTATAGATATAAATCCATACTCTTTCATCTCTTTTGGCTGTTCTTTTATTTCTTCTTTAATTAATATGTTTTCATGTTGAATTCTCATATTTTCTATTTTTATTTTATCCAATTGACCATACTTTGTAGCTTCTTGTAAAACAAAACCTGGATTATTAGTATGTATATGAACCTTTATTAAAGAATCATCCCCAACAACTATTAAACTATCTCCCTGTCCTTGTATAAGATCCTTCATTTTACTATCACTTATTTTATCCGTATCTAGTATAAACTCAGTACAATAAGCAAATTTAATATCCTCAGTAGATATTTGTGTATTCTTACTTACCTCTTGTACTTCATTAGATTCAGTGTTTCTATCTATAAATTCTCCTATAAAAGCTTTATAAGCTCCCTCTAGTATACATACTAATCCTTTTCCACCCGAATCCACAACTCCAGCTTCCTTTAAGTTTTTAAGAAGATTTGGAGTATTTTCTAAAGAACGGTTAGATTCTTCTAATACTTTTTCCATGAATTTTTTTATATTTTTTTCTTTTTGAGATATTTTAACTGCAAACTCTCCAGTTTCTCTTGCAACTGTAAGTATAGTTCCCTCTATAGGTTTTATTACAGCTTTATATGCAGTGTCTGCTCCATATTTTAGGGCATTTGCTAAGTCTTTTGTATCTAATTGTTCTTTATCCTCTATAGCCTTGGCAAATCCTCGTAAAAGCTGAGATAATATAACTCCAGAGTTTCCTCTAGCTCCCATTAACGATCCTTTAGAGGCTGCTTTTCCTATTTCTTTAATAGTATTATTTGATTCCTTCATCACTTCCTTTACAGCTGCTTGTATAGTAAGTGACATATTCGTCCCAGTATCTCCATCTGGTACTGGAAATACGTTTAGTTTATCTACAAGCTCTTTATGATTTTGCAAATTATTCGCACCTGATAATATCATCTGCCTAAAGAGCTTTGCATTAATATATTCTACTTTCAATTTGTTACCTCCTAACTATTTGTTTACTCTGACTCCTTGTACATTTATATCTATTTTTCTCACTTTAAGAGAGGTCATTTTTTCCAAAGTGTATTTAACTCTATCTATTATATTATCTGCTACAACAGATATCTTTGTTCCATATTGTATGATAACAAATAATTCTATGCTAACAGTATCTTCTTCTATTTCAACTTTTACTCCATTGCTCATATTTTCTTTTTTTAAAAGTTCAACAAGTCCATCTACTTTAGACTTATAACTGAATCCAACAATCCCATAGCACTCTGTAGATGCTTGAGATGCTATTTTTGCTATAACTTCTTTATCAATATAGATATTACCATATTTATTGGCAATTGTTCCACTCATTTTTTTACCCCCTACGAAATATTAATATTTTTTTATATTTATATATACTTTATTGAATATTATATGTATAATATATTTTATATTATATGTTTCATATATTCAATACAAATATAACATTTGTCTTGCAAAAGTGAGATTAATATGATAATATAATTATGTTTTTAATGCCAATGATAAAGGTTTGAAGGAGGTGTTAATCATGGCAAAAGTTTGTTCAGTTTGCGGAAAAGGTAAGGTTTCTGGTAATACAGTGAGTCACGCAAACAATCACAATAAAAGAACTTGGTCTCCAAACTTAAGAAAAGTTAGAGCTATAGTTGATGGTACTCCAAAGAGATTAAACGTGTGCACAAGATGTTTACGTTCTGGTAGCGTAGAAAGAGCTATCTAGTTTAATATAGTAAAGATTAATCGTATAATTAATCTTTATCTCTTACAAAAAAGCCGAACAATTTTGTTCGGCTTTTTTCTATTTATCTAATAGCATTTCACTAAATATTATTTTTATTATAGCGGCTATTGGAACCGAAAATATCATTCCCATTATTCCAAAGAACCCACCTCCAACAGCTATTGTAAATATTATCCAAAACGGAGATAATCCTATATAATTCCCCATAACCTTAGGTCCAACTATATTTGCATCTACTTGCTGAAGAACCAATATGAGAACACATACCCACAACGCCTTCATAGGCGAATAGAAAAGAGTAACTATGACAGCAGGCGTTGCACCTATAAACGGTCCTATATACGGTATTACATTCGTACAGGCTATTATAACTGATAACAAAAGTGAATACTTTATTTTTAAAATTAAAAATCCTATAAAGCACAGTGTACCTAGTATCGAAGCCTGAACTATAAGACCCGTTAAAAAACTTGAAAATACAACATTTGCTTTTTTGCTAAACTCTATAAATTTGATACTTCTATCTTCTTTTAATATTTTCTTAACTATCTTATATCCAAGTGATTTTAAAGATTCTTTTTCAATTAACATATAGACAGATATTATCAAACTAAAAGAAATAGTTACCACAGCTGATCCTATATTTGTTATAAATATCAAGAAATTGTTTAAAAAATAATTAATGCCTTTAGAAATTTTTTGCAAATTTCCTATAAAATTTTTATCTACGTATTTTTGAATCTCATTCAATATATTCATGTCTAAATTATTTGCGAAATGAACCACATTGTCTACATAGTTAGGCATTTCATTTATTATCTGTACTATACTCTTAACCGCTACCGGTATAACTATTATGACCATAACTACCATCATAAGTATGAAACAACTATATACTATAAGTATAGCCATTCCATTTTTAATTTTTAATTTTTCTTTTAAAAACATTATTATCGAGTTGAATACATAAGCTATAAAAAAAGCTATAAAAAACGGCTTTAATATACCAAAGAGCGTAGTAAAACCGTTCGATATACTAGCTGTATTTACATACACAAATCCCAACAAAATCAATCCTATTAACACTATTGCATACTTTTCTATAAATTTTTTGTTATCCTTTATCATCTGTCCCTCCAAGTATTTTTTAGATTAATTCTAACATATAATTCTATTTATTAGCAATAAAACTATAGTTAATACTATTCAAACAGCAAAAAACCATTATAAAATGGTTTTTTGTTATTTCTTTCTTATAAAGAATTTTACTATTGCTGATAGAAATTTCGGTAATTTTATAGCCACTATCTTCATAATATATACCCCCTATTTAAAGCAAATACAACCTGTTATAATAAGTACGGTTGCAAAACAACTCATCCATAACCAATTCGGTAAAACTAGAGATAAAATAATACTAATGCCTACTGCTACACATACTAACCCCACTAAATGCTTTGTGCACCTTCTCATTACACCCACCTCATCAATTCTTCATATATATAGTGTATTCAAATTTATATGGAATTGATACAAAAAAAATACTTATTAAATTTCTTTAATAAGCATTTTTTATATTTAAGTAAATTTAGTTATTAATCTCTAGCCTTTATAACCAACACACATCCACTTTTAATACTTATTTCGCATTTATCATCTACTAGGACGTTTGATATTCCCCTTGATGTTGCAAACCCTAAATCATAGTTCTCAAGAGGATATTCAAGCCCCTTTAAAGTAACTCCTAGTACATCTGAATGTATTGGTATAATAGATATAATATCTCCTTTATTTCCTGCAATTTGTATCTTATCATCAGTTATATGTATTTCATTATTTTCATTTATTATTCTTGATTTAATCCCTCTTTTCAAAAGAGAATATAAAAGATTCACATTAGCAAGAGAATGGTCCATACGGGTCCCTAAAACGCCTATAAAGTCTATTTCTTTTGATCCTATATGTATGGCATAATCTATACATATTTCGGTATCCGTTTTATCTTTTTTAGATGGAAATTTGTTAAACCTTATATTTTTATCTATAAAATGCTGCTTTACTTTATCATCTATAGAATCAAGGTCTCCTATTATAATATCAGGATCTATATTTATATTGTATGCATGATTAGATGCTCCATCTGCACATATTATGCAATCGTAGCCCTTTATTATATTTTTATAAAAATCATAATCATTCATGCTTCCATTTGCTATTATTAAAGACTTCAATACATCACTTCCTAAAGCACTGAATTTGATCTAAACTCTTGTACAGTCTTATTTATATCATCACTACCAAATATAGCTGATCCTGCAACAATAACATCAGCTCCAGCTTTTACAGCTTTATGAACATTACTTGGTTTCATTCCTCCATCAACTTGTATCTCAATGTTTAGATTTCTCTCATTTGCAAGATCTCTAACCTCTTTTATTTTATCAATCATACCATCTATAAACGATTGACCCCCAAATCCAGGGTTAACAGTCATTATAAGAACCATATCAAGTTCATCTATAACATGCTTTATAGTCTCAACAGAAGTTGCAGGATTTAATGATACACAAGCCTTAACACCCATTGATTTTATATTTTGTATTGTTCTATGAAGGTGTTTACATGTTTCTTGATGTACTGTTATTATATCAGCACCAGCATTTACAAAATCCTGTATATAATTGTCAGGATTTTCAATCATAAGATGAACATCAAACACCATATCTACATCTTTTCTCAAGCTTTTTACTATACTAGGTCCTAGGGTAATATTAGGTACAAAATGTCCGTCCATTACATCTATGTGCAAGTACTCACATCCTGCATTTTCTACCTTTTTAACATCATCTAGTAATCTTGCAAAATCTGCTGAAAGTATTGATGGGGCTAATTTTATCATATTTAGTACCTCCTATTTTTTTTTCTTATTTCATTTAATAGTTGTAAGTAGCTTTCATATCTTTGAGTAGTTATTTTTCCTTCTTCAAGAGCATTCTTTACTGCACAGTTGGGTTCATTTTCATGTAGACAGTTTCTGTAAAACTTACAATCATCAGCATAATCATCAAATTCTACAAAGTAATCTTTTAAATCTTGTGCTTCTATACCATCTAATGTTAAAGAACTAAATCCAGGTGTGTCAGCAACCATGCCACCATCTTTTAATTTTAAAAGCTGTGCATATCTGGTTGTATGCTTTCCTCTTTTTATCTTTTCACTTATTTCTCCAGTTTCAAGACTTAAATTTGAATCTATCTTATTTAAAAGACTAGATTTTCCAACTCCAGATGGTCCAGCAAATACCACTATGTTGCTTTTTATTTCATCTTTTACAAGTTCTATATTTATATCCCTTTTTTTACTAATAGGTATTACTTTATACCCTGCATTATTGTATACTCTTTTTACATTTTCATATTCTTTTTCTTCGTCTAAATCTATTTTACTAATAACTATAACTACTTCTAAACCTTCTTTTTCAGCTAAAACTATGAATCTATCTAAAAGTGAAAAATGAGGTTGTGGATTTTTGATACTAAATACTATTATAGCCTTGTTTATATTTGCTATAGGAGGTCTTATTAATTCACTTTCCCTTTTTTTTATATCCTCTATTACGCCTTTTTTTTCTTCTTCATTTACCACAGATATATCTACCATGTCACCTACAAGAGGAGTTATCTTCTTCTTTCTAAATATACCTCTAGCTTTACATTCATATATGCCATCACTTGTATCTATATAATAAAAACCACCTATACCCTTTGTTATCCTACCTTTTAACATAATTTTCTCCTTCTATTTGAATTCAGCCGTTGTCTTAGCATAAAAAGCATTATCTACATATATTTCATATTCTTTTGTTTCTCCTTCATAACCTTGAATAGGAACTGATATCATGTTCCCTGATTCTTGTATATTTATAGTCTTGTCATATACAGTCTTTGAAGTATTTTTTTCTTTTACGACAACCTTTACAGCTTCCTCTTCTTCTGATAATGCAAATGATATTTGCTTTTCTATAATTTTCTTAGAAGGCGATTCTACTACTTTTTCTTCTTTATATTCATTTACTATTAAATCTATCTTTTTACTTTCCTCTACGTGTTGTCCAGCATTTATACTCTGGCTAAGTATGACGCCTTCTTTCTTATCCTTATTTTCTTCATATTTTATTTTTCCTACTCCTAGGTCAACTAGTAATATTCTAGCATCTTCCAAAGTCTTTCCAACTAGATTAGGTACCTTAACTAGTTTTACTTCTTCTCCCTTACTTACTATAAAATCTATACCCGTTCCTTGCTCTACTTCCGTAAACGCTCTTGGCTTTTGACTTATTATAGTTCCTTCAGCTAATGAGCTAAATTCATAATCTATAACTCCTTCTTTTAAATCACTTTCTTTTAATATATCTTCTACGCTTTCAAGTGTTTTTCTAACTAGATTAGGAACAATTACAGGCTCTCCACCCTTACTTACATCAAATTTAACTGTTTGCCCCTTTCTAATTGAACTTCCTACGGCTGGAATTTGGCTTATTATATGATTTTTTTCTACTGATGAGTCGTATGATTCATTTCTAACTTCAACACTAACACCTATACTTTCAAGTCTACTAGTAGCATCTTCGAGTGTAGCATTTTCAAAGTCTGGCATTTTATAATTTTTTGTAGTAAATAAATCCTTAACACTATATGCCACAAACGCAATTGAACAAGACAATATAAGCGCGAATAAAACACCTAAAATAGTCATCTTCTTCTTGTTGTTGATTTTATCTTTAGATCTTTTTCTCATGTTCGTATTAACACCTTCTTCTTTAAGTTGTTTAGGTATATTAGTTTTCAATTCTTCATTTAAAGAATTTAGTTTTTGTGTATGGTAAAGTTCATAATCTTCTTCGAAATCAAGCTCTACATCGTTTTCTATATGCTCTATATCCTTTATTAATTCGTATGCATCTTGATATCTATCCGATTGTTTTTTTTGAGTCAATTTATATAACAAATTTTTTATATCTTTTGGTACATTGTTCGGTATATCCTTTTCAAAATTTATATCTTCATTTATGTGCTTTAAAGCTATATTTACAGGTGTATCTCCTTTAAACGGAACCTTTCCTGTTAAAATTTCATAAAGAACTATACCAAGCGAATATAGATCCGAGGTTTTATCTATATATCCTCCTCTCGCTTGCTCTGGAGAAAAATAGTGTACAGACCCTATTACATTTCCAACTACTGTTATAGTTGAGCTAGTAGTCGCTTTAGCTATACCAAAATCAGCAACCTTAGCTACCTTATCTTTTGATATTAAAATATTATGGGGTTTTATATCTCTATGTACTATTCCATTTTTATGTGCTTGATTTAAAGCCATGGCTATTTGCTTCGTTATATCAAGTGCATAAGAATAATCTAGTGATCCTTCTTTCTTTATCAAATCTTTAAGATTCATGCCATCTACATATTCCATCACTATATAGTTTATATCTTCGTCTTGTCCTACATCATATATATTAACAATATTAGGATGAGTAAGACCAGCCGATGCCAATGCTTCATTTTTAAATTTCAAAAGAAACTCTTCGTCATTGCTAAATTCGGGTCTTAAAACTTTGATAGCTACAATCCTATTTAAAATAGTACATCTAGCCTTATAAACGAACGCCATTCCCCCATCGCCTATTTTATCTAATATTTCATACCTATCATTAAGCATCTTCTTCATAAACTTTATCACCAACTCTCTGTTCAAATTGTTATGCATATAACTGATATATTATCTTTGCTTCCATTTTGTTTTGCCATATCAATCATCTCACTACAGCATTTTTCTAAATTATTGTTATTTGTCAGTATATTATTCATATCATTTATAGTTACGGAATTTGTAAGGCCATCAGTTGCCAATATTATTTTGTTATCTTTTTCTAACATTTCTTTATAAAAATCTATTTTTATAAATTCATCTGTACCTATTGCTCTTGTTATTACATTTCTTTGAGGATGAGTAAGAGCCTCTTTCTCTGTTATAGCACCTTCATCTATAAGCTCTTGCACTAATGAATTATCCTTTGTAACTTTTTTAATATCCTCATTAGTAAATAAATAGCAGCTGCTATCTCCAATATTTGATATATACAAATCTTTTTTATAAATTATAGCAGTCGTAAGCGTAGTTCCCATGCCCTTGAATTCTTTTTCATATAAAGAGGTATTGTATACTATAGTATTAACATATTTATAAGCTTGCCTTAATACAGATTTAACCTCTATATAATTATCAAAATTTACATTTACTAAATTCTTTTTTAAAAAATACAATATATTTTCTACGGACAACTTACTAGCTACTTCTCCTTTTTTATGACCACCCATTCCGTCTGCTATGGTAAATACAGCGATATTTTGATTATCGTGTTCTATTATCTCATAGCCACAAAAATCTTCATTTTGTTTTCTCTTATTTCCTATATCAGATAAAATATGATACTTCATAAAATCACACCCCAATCAAAGGACCTTACAGTTTCATCTTCTTATTTTCCACCTTTATTTAAATGTTTTCTTCTCAATTGTCCACAAGCGCCCTTAATATCGCTTCCCATTTCTCTTCTTATAGTACAATTAATTCCTGTTTGTTTCAAGTTTTCTTTGAATTTATATACATAATTTTTATCTGGTTTTTCATAACTTCGCTCTTCAACTTTATTTATAGGTATTAAATTCACATGACATAAAATCCCGTTTAGTTTCTTACTTAAAAGTGTTACATCTTCTTTTTTATCATTAACTCCTTTTATAAGTGAGTATTCAAATGTAATTCTTCTATTAGTTTTTTGTATATAATACTTACAAGCTTTAATAATTTCATATATAGTATATGATTTTGCTATTGGCATTATTTCTCTTCTAGTATTTTCATCTGCCGCATGAAGTGATATAGCCAAATTTATAGGAATTTGCATATCAGCAAGTTCATATATTTTAGGTACTATACCGCAAGTAGAAAGAGTTATATGTCTATATCCTATATTAAGACCATTTTTCTCATTTACTATTTCTAAAAACTTTTTGACATTTTCAAAATTGTCAAAAGGTTCTCCACTTCCCATCAATACAATATTTGATACTCTAATTTTAATATCTTTTTGAATTTGAATAACTTGGTCTAATATCTCCCAAGGTTCTAAATTTCTTTCCAAACCATCTATTGTAGACGCACAGAAATTACATCCCATTCTACAACCTACTTGAGTTGATATACAAACAGATACTCCATGTTCGTACTTCATCATAACACTCTCTATTATATTTCCATCTTCAAGTGCAAACAGATATTTTATAGTTCCATCTACTTTTGATTCAAACTTTTTGTATATCTCAAGCTTTCCAAGCTTTGATTTTTCTGATAGTTTTTTTCTTAAATCCTTAGAAATATTACTCATATCATCTATAGTATCTATTTCTTTATATATCCAGCTAAAAATTTGATTTGCCCTAAATGACTTTTCTCCTATTTCCTTCATAAATTCCTTCATATCATTTTCAGTTAAAGACTTTAAGCATACCTTGTCCATTTAAATCACTACCTCATCCTTCTTAATTTAGCTATAAAAAATCCATCCATACCGTGTACATTAGGATATAGCTTTATATATCCATCTTCTTGGTTTTCTAAATCAACGTTTATATTTTCTATTGGTTCAAGTTTAAAATTATCATTTAGTTTTAAAAATTCATTTACTATATCTATATTTTCTCTATCTTCTATAGTACATGTACTATATATTAATAATCCACCCTTTTTTACATATTTAGAACTATTTTGAAGTATCTTGTTCTGAATCTTAGGTATACCCTCTAAATCCTTTTTCTTTTTATATTTTATTTCAGGTTTTCTTCTTATTATACCAAATCCAGAACAAGGAGCATCAACTAATACAGTGTCAAATTTTTCCAAGCTATCGTCATCAAGTTCTGTTGCATCATTTTTTTGTATTTCTACATTATTAAGACCTAATCTTTTTGTGTTTTCTTGTATAAGATTCAATTTATGATCAAATATATCTCTAGCCACAACTTTTCCCTTATTGTTCATCAATGTAGCTAAATGTGTAGTCTTTCCACCTGGTGCTGAACATACATCTAATATATTATCCTCTTCACTCGGTTTTATAACATGACCTATTATCATAGAACTTATATCTTGTATCTGATAATATCCCCTTTTAAATAGTTCGTTATTTTCTATATTTTTAAGGCCCTTTACCTTTATAGCTTCTTTAACTAATTTAGAAGCTTCACATTCTACCCCCTGCGCTTCTAACTTTTTAATTAAATCTTCTCTTGAGATTTTAAGTTCATTAGTTCTTAGATACAAAACAGGTTTTTCGTTATTTTCTTCAACAAGTTCCTCAGTAAAATCTTGTCCAAATTTATCTATCCAATTCTTAATAATCCATTCTTCATAAGAATATTTTATAGATAAATACTTTACTATATCTTCATTTTTATCAGGATATTTTATCTCAGTTTGTTTTCTAACAACATTTCTAAGTACTCCATTTACAAATCCAGATGCCTTTTTACAGTATTTTTTAGATAAATTAACACTTTCATTTACAGCTGCAAAATCCTTTGTACTATCTAAAAATAATATCTGATATATTCCCATTTGAAGAATATTTCTAACATGTGGAGATAGTTTCTTAGCTTTTATCTTTGAAAAGCTATCTATGACATAATTTAAGAAATACTTATTTTCAGTAACTCCATATATAAGTTCTGTACAAAATCCTCTATCCATATCTTTTAAATTACTCTCTCTTAAATGCTTATTAACTCCTAGATTAGAGTATAATCCATTATTTTCTATATCATATATAGCATTAAGCGCTACTTCTCTACTACTTTTCATTTTATTCTCTCCTTTAAGATTCGTCTAGTCGTTACGGACCGACTCATATCGGCAACAAGTCTAACAACTCTATTGCTTAAAATAGTTGCAAGTTTAGATATTTATAATCTCACAACCATATGATGTTCTGATAGATAAAAAAGCCTTCCTTCGAAAAATTCTAAAGGTAGACTTTTTTTAAAACTCACTACAAGATTTATTTTTAGTCGTCTCTACTGTTACTTAAAATTACTAATCTAATTAGCTGCATTATTGCACTAGCTGCTGCTGCTATATAAGTAAGAGCTGCTGCATCTAATACCTTTTTACTATACTTTCTCTCTTCAGTTGTTATTAAGCTATTAGTAACTAATTGATCTATAGCTCTTGATGATGCATTAAATTCAACAGGAAGTGTTACAACCTGAAATAATACAGCACCAGAAAATAAAAGTATACCTATTTTTAATAATGACGGTGTAACCAAAAAACCTAGCATTATAAATATCCAAGACATAGATGAACTTATATTCACTATAGGAACTAAATTATTTCTAAATGTAAGTGGGAAATATTCTTCTCCGTGTTGAATAGCATGACCTACCTCATGAGCCGCTACTGAAACAGAAGCTATAGAAGTTCCATGATATACATCATTTGAAAGTCTTAGTACCTTGCTTCTAGGATCATAGTGATCACTTAGTTTTCCACCAGTCAACTCTATATCTATATTTCTAAGTCCATTTTTATCTAGTATATATCTAGCTACTTGAGCCCCTGTATATCCTTTTTGACTGTACACTCTTAGATATTTATTAAAAGTTGTTTTAACCTTAGTTTGAGCGTAAGCTGCAAGCAACATAGCTGGAATTAATAGAATCATAGTTGGGTCAAATCCATAATAATAAGGATACATACTAATTACCTCCTAAGAAAAATTTAATGGCCTCTTCTACCTCTTCAATATCTATTTCTGTATTAAAACAAGGTCCATTTGGTCTTTTGTTTAATATTCCGATAACAGGAAACTTAGATACATCCTGTATTCCACTAATTAAATCCCGTTCGCAAGCAATAGCTATTACAGCCTTTGGTTTATTCTCTATTATTATCTTTCTAGCGAGAGTTCCTCCAGTTGCAACAAATGCCTTTACATTGTATTTTTGCTTTAATTTAACTAAATCCTCTACATTACACTGTCCACATCTTCTACAGTTTTCAATATCATTTGTAACCTTATGCTTGCAAAAGTTTTTTTGTATACAGTGAGGTGTTATGAGCATTATATCCTCAGCTTTAACGTTGTATTTATTAGAGTATATATACTTATTGTTTAAAATGACATATATACTTCTAATTTCATTTTTAGGTATACCAAATATTTTAGTAGCAACTATTACAAGAGGATACATCACATTAACTATATTCAAATTAATTTTCATTATATTACTATTTATTTTTCTATTTTTTAAAATAATATAAGATACTATTGATGATAATATTATTATAGTTATTATCATCAGTATCAGTATATTTAATAGTGTAATACTTATATTTACAAGCTTCATATCCTTGCTATATAACACAAAATTAACTAGTTTATATACTAGAGCAAAAAAGATAGCTATTACACCCATCAAATATATAAATTTTTTTTCGTTGTTCATACTATTCTCCCAATACCAATGTCTTATCTATTTGATTTCCTCTTATATAATCTTTAACTAGCATTCTCTTTTTACCAGGCATTTGAATTTCTTTTATAAGCAAATTAGTAGTACCTGTTGACACTTCAATTCCATCCTCTGTTACATCTAATATGCTACCAGCAGGTTTATCCGAAGTTGAATCAAGTACCTTTGATGACCATATTTTCATAGTATCACCATTATACTTTGTAAATGAACTTGGCCACGGATTAGTTCCTCTTATAAGATTGAATATGTTCTCACATTTGTCATCCCAATTTATATTACCAAGACTTTTGTCCATTATAGGAGCATAGCTAGATTTTGAATCATCTTGCTTTTCTCTTTTTAAGTTATTATCCTTTAATAATTTTAAAGTATCTCTTAATACTTCTCCTCCAAGTGAACACATTCTATCATAAAGTTCACCTGCAGTTTCATTTTCCCCTATATCAAGCTTTGATTTTAATAACATATCTCCTGTATCAAGTCCTTCATCCATATACATAGTTGTAATACCTGTAGTTTTTTCTCCATTTATAACAACCCAATTTATAGGAGCTGCTCCTCTGTATTCTGGTAATAAAGATCCATGAACATTTATACATCCATACTTAGGTATATCAAGTATTTCTTTTGAAAGTATTTGGCCAAATGCAACAACTATTATAACATCTGGATTCATATCTTTTAATATAGATACAAATTCTTCAGACTTAACTCTTTTAGGTTGATGTACTTCTATTCCATGCTTTAGTGCCTCCTCTTTAACAGGTGGCATACTCATTTTTTTTCCTCTTCCTTTAGGTTTATCTGGTTGAGTTATTACCGAAACAACATCAAACCCTTCTTCTATTAAAACCCTTAACGACGGTACTGCAAAATCTGGTGTTCCCATAAATACTGCTTTCATCTATTTCACCTCTTTAATTATCCTTGAAGTTTACCTTCTACCTTATCAGTAAATAAAATACCTTCTAAATGATCAATCTCATGACAAAACGCTCTAGCCAATAATCCTTTACCCTCTATTTCAAATTGCTCTCCATTTCTATTAAAAGCTCTAACCTTTACATTATCAGGTCTAGTTACTTTTCCAAACTTTCCTGGAATACTTAAGCATCCTTCATCATCAGTTTGAGTTCCAGACACCTCAACTATTTCAGGATTTATAAGTTCTATTACCCCATCTCCTACATCTATAACTACAACTCTTTTTAATATTCCAACTTGAGGAGCTGCAAGACCTACTCCATCTGCACAATTCATAGTTTCTACCATATCATCAAGCAATGTTATTATCTTAGAATCTATTTTATCAACTTTTCTCGATTTTTTTCTTAAAACCGAGTCTCCATCTTCTCTTATATTTCTAAGTGCCATTTAAATTCCTCCCTATAATATATTAAATGGGTTTATATCTATACTTATATTTATATCCTTATCAAATATAAATTCTCTTTTTTGTATACATATATATTTTATTATACCCTTTAACAGTTTTATTTCAACATCTAAATCCTTAACAAGTATTTGCCATCTATAGTTTTGATTTATCTTCGATATAATACAAGGATTTGGTCCTAATATAAAATCAAAAGAATTATATTTCTTTTTTCTCAAAAGATAAACTATAGAATCATAAAGCTTTTGTATATTATTTATAACTTTTTTTTCATTTTTACCAGATATAACTACGCTTATCATATTATCAAATGGTACGTAATTAAAAGCCCGCCTTATTTTTATTTCATCATCATAAAAGCTTTTGAAATCATGTTCTACAGCGTGTTTTATTGCATAATGATCTACATCATAAGCTTGAAGTATAACCTTTCCACTTAAGTCTGCTCTTCCTGAACGACCAGCAACTTGACTTATAGTTTGAAATGCTTTTTCAGAACTCCTAAAATCAGGGATTTTAAGAGACATATCTCCACATAAAATTCCAACCAATGTTACATGTTCAAAATCAAGTCCCTTACCTATCATCTGGGTTCCTATTAATATATCAGCATTTCTATTTTTAAACTCATTTAATATTTTTTCATGAGCGCCTTTTTTAGATGTAGTATCTTTATCCATCCTTAAAACTCTAGCATCTTTAAAATATTTTTTAATTTCTTCTTCTATTTTTTGAGTCCCTAACCCAAACTCTTTTATATAATTACTGCCACAGCTTGGACACTCACTCAATTTACTTTCTTCAAACCCACAATAATGACATTTTGCTTTATTAATACCCTTATGGTAAGTTAATGATATTTCACAGTTTGAGCATTTGAATGTATATCCGCATTTTCTACAAGATATAAAACTTGCATATCCTCTTCTATTCAGAAACAGTATAGTTTGGTTATTGTTTTCAAGATTGTTTTTTATCTCTTCATATAATCTTGTGCTAAATATAGTTTTATTTCCTCTATCTAGTTCTTCCCTCATATCTACTACTTCTATTTTAGGCATTTCTTTATTATTCGCCCTTTTTTTAAGCTCTATTAATTCATATTCTCCTATTTTGGCTTTGTAATATTCTTCTATAGGCGGCGTTGCCGACCCAAATATCAATGTCGCATTTTCTATTTCAGATATGAACTTAGCAACTTCTATAGTAGAGTATTTAGGGTTTGAATCTGATTTATACGAATTTTCATGAAACTCATCTATTATTATAACTCCTAAGTTATTACAAGGAGCAAACAATGCAGATCTTGCACCTATTATAATTTTAGCTTTTCCTTCTTTAACCCTCCTGTATTCATCATATTTTTCACCACTCGAAAGTTTACTATGAAAAACAGCTATTATATCTCCAAAGTTATTCTTAAACCTTGCTATAGTTTGAGGTGTTAAAGAAATTTCAGGAACTAAAACTATACTATCTAAGCCTTTACTCAATGCTTCCTTTATTGTATTTATATATACTTCAGTCTTACCACTTCCAGTTACTCCATGAAGTAAAAACGGTATTTTATTATAATCATCGATAGAACACTTTAATATTTTTAAAGCCTCCATTTGCTCATCATTTAAATCTATATTTTTTTCTTTTATTGTATAGTTTAATTCGGGCTTTCTATAATAATCTAGCTTTTCTATATTTATATATCCTTTTTTTTCTAATGAATTTATCGAACTTTTAGTTATATTTAATATACTCATAATATCATTTATTTCTGCATTATCATTATTTTTCAAAAAACCTATAATCTGAGCTTGTTTAAATGCTCTTTTTTTATTTAAGGATTCTATCAAATCATCTATATCTAATTCAAGATTCAAACTTATATTGTGAATATATTTTTCATTTTTTATACTTTTATATTCCCAATGTATGTCTAATACTTTTTTATCTTTTAATTTCTTTATAGTATTATTAATACTATTTCCAAATTTAGCTACAAGCTTGTCTATTTTTATACCATTCTTACTATTCTTTATTTCATCTATTAAAATCTGTTCTTTTGAGCTAGCATTATCATATTCACAAGATATTAATTTTACAACCTTGTAATTGGTAAGTCTACTCCCCTTAGGATATATACAGTTTATAGCATCCATAAATGTACATATATATTCTTCTCTCATCCACTTTACAAGTTCTATATCTCTTCCCTTGAGGATAGGGTCTTTGTCCAATATATCTATGACTTCTTTTACTCTAAAATCTCCGTCTTTGTAAGAAGATATATCAAATACAAATCCTTCTATGGGCTTGTTAGTTCTACCAAAGCTTATTAGAACTCTATGTCCTATTTGTACTTCATCAATTAAGAATTCAGGAATCTTATAGGTATAAAGATCGTCAGTATGATTAGAATTGTTATTAACTATAATTTTTGCATATTTCTCCATGAACTACACCCACTTTATAATATAAAAGTCCAATATTATTTTAAATAATATAGGACTTTTATAAGATAACTATTTTGATAACATCTTTACTTTATCTAATATAATGTTAGATATTTCGTATTTTTTCATTTTAGGATATTCTTGTATATTTCCATTTTTGTCTATTATTTTAACTATATTAGTGTCAACACCAAAACCTGCTCCTTTTTGTGTTAAATCATTTGCTACTATAAAGTCCAGATTTTTCTTTTCTATTTTTTTCTTAGCATTTTGAATTAAATCATTTGTCTCAGCTGCAAATCCCACTAATATTTTATCTTTTTTTATTTTTCCTATTTCTTTTAATATATCTTTATTTCTATCTAATTCTAGAACCAAATCATCATCAGATTTTTTGATTTTTCTATCAGATATATTTTTAGGTTTATAATCAGCAACAGCAGCTGATTTTATTATAATATCATTTTTATCTAAATTATCTATAACAGCATCATACATTTGTTTAGCCGATTCTACCTTTATAAATTCAGAAACTCCATTAGGTATATCCAGGTTTGTCTTTCCAGATATTAATGTTACATTGGCGCCTCTTTCTATAGCCCTTTGAGCTATTGAGTAACCCATTTTTCCACTTGATCTATTAGTTATATACCTTACAGGATCTATGTTTTCTATAGTAGGTCCAGCTGTTATCAATATATTTTTATCTGTTAAATCTTGTTCTAATGTCAAAAGGCTAATCACTTGCTCAACTATAGCCTCAGGGGAAGCCAACTTTCCTTTGCCTATATCTCCACAAGCCAACCTTCCTGATTCAGGCTCAACAAATTTAAATCCAAGTTCACTAAGTTTTGATATATTATGTTGAACTATTTTATTTTCATACATATTAGTATTCATAGCAGGTGCTATGAGAACTTGAGCTTTTGTCGCCATTACAGTAGTAGATAACATATCATCTGCTATCCCATTAGATATCTTGCCTATTATATTGGCAGTTGCAGGAGCTATTAAAAATAAATCTGCCCACTGCGCCAAGGATATATGTTCAACATCCCATGTTTTTAATTCATCAAACATATCTACAACCACAAAATTCTGGCTTAGAGATTGGAATGTCAACGGTGTTACAAATTCTGCAGCTGATTTTGTCATTATAACCTTTACATTGGCATTTAATTTTTTTAATCTACTCACAATATCGCATGCTTTATATGCAGCTATTCCACCTGATACTCCAATTACTATATTCTTTGAATTCAACATTTTTTACTCCTCTGTCTTTTCTTCTTCTACAACTTCTTCTTTTCCTTCATTTTCTATTTCTTCAGCAGTCATAGGTCTATAATTTATTTTATCTTCATATACTTCTTGAGTTGCTATGTCAACAGGCTTTATTTCTTTTGTTCTTACTAATTCTTCATCACCTTCTATTAAATTTCTAGCTCTCTTAGACACTGCTATTACTAGGTTGTATCTATTGTCTATTTTTTTTAGAAGATCGTTTATTGATGGGTATAACATATTATAATTCCTCCTTAAACTTCTTTATTATATTATTTTTATATCTACATACTTTGTTCTTCTCTGCATTGATTATATTTTCAAGTTCACGAGTTGATTTATCAACATCTTTATTCATTATAAAATAGTGATAATTTTCAATCTTCTCTATTTCAAATATAGCACTTCCAAATCTTTTGTTAATATCCGCCTCAGTTTCTGTTCCTCTTTTTACTATTCTATTTTTCAGTTCATCTAACGATGGAGGAAGTATAAATACGAATACTCCAGTTGGATATCTATCCTTTACACTCATAGCTCCTTGAATGTCTATTTCAAGCAAAACATTTTGACCTTTACTTAAAGTATCCATTACCGCTTGCTTTGGAGTTCCATAAAAATTATCATACACCTTAGCACATTCTAAGAATTCGTTATTATCTATCATATTTTCAAACTTTTCTTTAGATATGAAATGATAATTTACTCCATCTACTTCACCTTGTCTTGGCTGTCTAGTTGTAGCAGAAACAGAAATATGTATATCTTTGTTTCTACTCAAAAGTTCTTTGCATATAGTTCCTTTTCCAGCTCCTGATGGACCTGAAACTACTATTAAAAGTCCTTCTTTATTCATTTGTATCTTCCTTCCTATTCTTCTTGATTATTCTCTTCTTTTAATTCAAGTCTATGTGCCACTGTTTCTGGCTGAACAGCAGAAAGAATTATATGCTGGCTATCCGTTATAACAACAGCCCTAGTTCTTCTACCATATGTTGCATCTATCAGCATATGTTTTTCTCTTGACTCTTGAATCATTCTTTTTATAGGAGCAGATTCAGGGCTAACTATAGCTATTATTTTATTTGCTGATACTATATTTCCAAATCCTATATTTACAAGTTTTATTCCCATTTGTATTTCTCCTATTCTATGTTTTGAATTTGCTCCCTGATTTTTTCCAACTCGCTTTTTATCTCAACTACAAGTTCAGTTATTTTTAAATCTGAAGATTTAGAACCTATTGTATTTACTTCTCTATTCATCTCTTGAATTAAGAAATCTATTTTTCTACCTATCAAATCATTTAAGTCTATATTTTTTTCAATTTGCTTTATATGACTTTTAAATCTAACTAACTCTTCTGTTATACTGCTTTTATCAGCATATATAGCAACTTCTTGAGATAATCTAGATTCATCTATTTCAATAGAATCCTTAAGTAATTCTTTTATTCTATTTTCCAGCTTATCCTTATACTCAGCAACTACATTATATGAATGTTTCTCTATTTCATCAATACATTTTTCTAAAAGGTTACATCTTGATTTAATATCTTGTGCAAGTCTTTCTCCTTCTATTGTTCTCATATTTCTCAAGTTTATAAGAGCATTTTCAACTGCTTTCTTTAAGCAATTCCATGTAGCTTTTTCATCTTCTTCTTTTTCTTCTATTTTTATAACTTCTGGGAATTTAGCTATACTCATAACAGATATATCATCTTTTACATCGAATTCATTTTTTATTTTTATAAGTTCATTGTAATACTGAGATGCAAGATTTGAATCTAACTTCAAGTTAACATCAGATTCTCCTATTATCTCATATCTTACAAATATATCTACTCTACCTCTTTTAACGTAATTTTTCGCAAGCTTTCTTACATCCTCTTCTAAGAATGATATTTTTCTTGGAATTTTAACACTTATATCTGTATACTTGTGATTTACACTTTTGGCTTCAATAATGAAATTAAATTTTTCATTACTATTTTCACCCCTACCAAACCCAGTCATACTAATTGCCATTTACTTAACCTCCAATAATCCTTCGCATATTTTAACAGAAGTTCCATTCATATACACCATATCATCTACAAGCTCTATAAAAAGCTTTCCGCCTTCTGATTCTACATTCACTTTATCTGATACTTTTCCTAAATACCTAGATATTACAACAGACGAGCATATTCCCGTTCCACACGCCAGTGTATATCCACAACCTCTTTCCCAAGTAAACACCTTAATATTATCTTCATCAATAATTTCAACAAAGTTTACATTAGTTTTTTGAGGAAATATATCTAGTTTTTCAATTTTAGGACCATAATTTAATATAAAATCTTTATTCATTTCATCTACAAATACAACACTGTGAGGAACTCCTATTAATATAGAGGATATATTGATAAGAGTTCCATCTATATCTATTTTCTCATTGATAAAAATATCCTTATCAGTAATTACAGGCACAGCTTTTGGGTCAAAGTCTGCTTTTCCCATATTCACCTTTATATTTTTTATTTCATCGTTTTCAACATCTATATTAATATTTTTTATTCCATCTAAAGTTTTTACTTTAAACTCCGTTTTATCTACAAGTTTATTGTCATATATAAATTTTGCAAAGCATCTTATTCCATTTCCACACATTTTAGCTATTGAACCATCTGAATTATAATAAACCATTTGAGCATCAGCATCTTCTGTTTTTTTATAAACTAAAATTCCATCTGCTCCTATTCCAAAATGTCTATGACAAACATGTTTTGCAAATTTAGAATAATCATTTATGATATATTGTTCACCATCTACTGCTATAAAATCATTTCCAGCTCCATGTAGCTTCCAAAATTTAATCATCGGATCTACCTCCTTAAAAAGTTATTATATATTAAATTTTATTAAAATAAACAAATTTTCGTCTAAATGTTACGATTTTGTAATATTTAATTAGTAATCATACAACTATTAACTTGTATTTGTATAATTTTATGAGATATACTAATAAGAGTATATATTTAAATAAACACGAAGGCGAGGTATTATAATGGCATTAGATGGATTAGTTATAAATTCATTAGTTAAAGAACTTTCATCTCAATTAGTAGATGGTAAAATAGATAAGATATATCAACCAGAAGAAGACGAACTTCTGTTTAATATAAGAAGTAATAATACTAATTATAAATTATTAATGAGTGCAAACAGCTCAAACCCAAGAGTTTACACTACAAACTCTCATAACAAAAAAAATCCTATGAAAGCACCTCTGTTTTGTATGCTCCTTAGAAAACATATACAAAATGGAAGAATCGTAAAAATAGAACAACCTGATTTTGAGAGAATAATAAAGATAACTATAGAATCTTTAGATGAGCTTAAAATAAAAAAATCAAAAGATTTAATAATAGAAATAATGGGAAGACATAGTAATATAATATTGGTAGATAATGAAGAAAATAAAGTACTTGATTCTATTAAAAGAGTACCGCTTAGCGTGAGTAGATATAGACAAGTTCTTCCAGGTCAAAAATACATAAATCCACCATCTCAAAACAAGCTAAATCCAGTGAATAATATTGATGAAAAAACATTTATTGATGCACTTTTAAATTCTTCTAAATCCGAATTATATAAATCAATATATTCTTCATTCGAGGGTATAAGCCCTATAATTGCAAAAGAAATTTGCATTAGAGCAAATTTAGATATTGATACTAATATAAATCATATAGATAGAAAAGATTTCAAATCATTATATGAAATCTTCAATAGATTGTTTAACCAAATAAAAAACAATATTTTCTTCCCTTGTATAGCTATCGATAAAAGATTGAATAAGATTATAGATTTTAGTTGTATAAAGCTTACTATGTTTAATCATTACTCTTTTATAGAAAATGATAGTATAAATGCTATACTTGAAACGTACTATTTAGAAAAAGATGTTAAGGAAAGAATACATCAAAAATCTCAAAGTCTTAGAAAAAGTATATCCAACAAATTAGATAGACTTTACAAAAAATCTAAAAAACAAAATGAAGAATTATTAGAGTCTAAAAATGCAGATAAATATAAGATAAATGGTGAACTTATAACCTCTTATATATACATGATCCAAAAAGGCATGGAAGAAGTCGAGGTTGTTAATTTTTATGATCCTAATAATGAAAATGTAATTATAAAGCTGGACAAGAGATTGACTCCTTCTGAGAATGCTCAAAAGTATTTCAAAAAGTACAGTAAGCTTAAAACTGCTTTAATCGAAATAACTGAGCAGCTTAAAATAACTGAAGAAGAAATAAATTATCTTGAAAACATAATGCTAAGTATAACCAATTGCGAAAGTATAGATGAACTAGATGAAATAAAGGAAGAGCTTATTAAGGTAGGTTATGTCAAAGGAAAAGTTAAAGATAAGTCTAAGAAAAGCAAAGAAAAAAATATTTTAAAGACTACCCCTTATGAATTCTTATCTTCAGATGGATTAAAGATATTCGTTGGTAAGAACAACAAACAAAACGACTATTTAACATTAAAAATGGCTACAAATAATGATATGTGGCTTCATACTAAGAATATACCAGGATCTCATGTTATAATAAAATCTGATGGAGGAGAAATTCCTGAATCTACGATATTTGAAGCAGCAATGCTTGCCGCTTATTACAGCAAAGGAAAGATGTCTTCTAAGGTTCCTGTGGATTATACGTTGAAGAAAAACGTTAAAAAGCCTAGTGGAGCAAAACCAGGGATGGTTATTTATGAGACTAACAGCACTATGTATGTAACTCCTCTTGAAGAAGAAATAGTTAAGATACAGAATAATATTGCGATAGATTCTGAGGATAATTAAGATTGTAAAACAATTAAAATCATGTACTTAATCCCAAAATAAATGGCATCAAAATACCGCTCATGCATTAAATATTTTGCTAACATTTTAATGCCATTTATTTTGAAATCTAGCTCTTAAACTTTAAATGGGTCTAAGAGCTGATTATTTTTTTAATATTTCCTTTAACTTTATTATCTCCTCTTCAGATAATTTCGTAGCTTCTTTTACCAAAGATATATCCATACCTAGCTTCAATAAATTCTTAGCTGTTTCTATCTTTTCTTGTTGTATACCTTGTTTTATTCCATCATTTTTAGCCTTACTAAGTGCACTAACCTTATCCTTTAATATTTTAGATCTCATCTCATATATTATTCTTTGTTCATCATCATTACTTGTTGTAGCCTTTACATCAAGCCTTGAAAATTTGTCTTCTACGAAGTGTTTTTCTAAATCAGTATTTTGTATTTCAACACCTTTTATTAAATGCTTTGGCTTAAGTATTGCATTTAAAAATGATATTAATATTTTGGGATGTTTACTTGATCCAAATATGTTTTTAAATACAAAATCAATCTTAGGATCTAATAATCCTTTTATCATAATAACACCTCCAATTTATATGATTATAAGTTTAACCTATTGTGCTAGTTAAATTTTAAAATAATAAAACTCCAACAAATGTGAAAACCTAAAGTCAATCCAAAACTTTTATAAAGGAGGTTTTCATATGTTGGAGCTTAATAATTATTCTATCCAAAATATCGAGAATTTAACGGATTTATTTACAACTATTTTTGTAGT